>NZ_JBICYT010000018.1:0-170547 GCF_043201215.1 Streptomyces sp. NPDC048331
TGGCCGTCCTGGCCGGGATCGCGCCGGCCCGCCATCCGGCGGCGCCGCGCCGGCCGGGGGCGGGACGCACGACAGGCGGGGGACGGCGGGCGGGGGGGGGGGGGGGGGGGGGGGGGGGGGGCGGGGCGCCCCCCCCCCCCCCCCCCCCCCCCCCCCCCCCCCCCGATCCTCCACCGGCGCCCTCCCGCGCCACCGAGGCGCGCCGGGCCTGATCCGAAAGAGACGCCCGGTCCTTAACCTGGAGTGGTGTACGAGGAAGCGGTGTCCGCGGCGGTCTCCGGCGCCGTGCTGTGGCGCGCGGCCGCCCGCACCGGGGCGGTGGTGCTGCCCGACGGCTGCATGGACCTGATGTGGGCCGACGGGCGGCTGCTGGTGGCCGGACCCGACACCGGGCCGCATCCGGCCGGCGAGGTCCCCGGCGGCGCCTTCGCGGGGATCCGGCTCGCGCCCGGCACCGCGCCCACGCTGATCGGCGTACCGGCCCACGTGCTACGGGACCGGCGCGTCGAGCTGGCCGACCTGTGGCCCGCCCGTGCGGTGCGCCGGGCGTCCGAACTGGTCGAGGGGTACGTCGAGGAGTACGGGGACGCGCGCGCGGGACTCGAGGCGCTGGCCCGTACCCGCGCCGCCGTGGCCCGCGCGCCCGAACTGCCGGCCGCCGAGGTCGTGGCCCGGCTCCGCGCGGGGGAGGCGGTCGCCGGGATCGCCCGGGCCGTCGGCCTCGGCGAGCGGCAGCTGCACCGGCGCTCGCTCGACGCGTTCGGGTACGGGCCCCGGACGCTCGGCCGCATCCTGCGGCTGCGCCGCGCCCTGGCCCTGGCCCGCGCGGGCGTGCCGTTCGCCGAGGTCGCCTGCGTCGCGGGGTACGCCGACCAGGCGCACCTCTCCCGCGAGGTACGGGCGCTGGCCGGGACGACCCTGCGGGCCTACGCGGCCGGGGCCGCCGGGGCCGAGGGTGCGAACAGCGAGACGCCGCCGCCGTCCGGATCGAGCACGACGGCGTAGCGCTGACCCCAGAAGGCGTCCCAGGGCTTCAGGTGCCCGGTGTGCCCGGCGGCGGTCAGTTCGGCGTAGAGCGCGTCCACCTCGGCGGGGGAGTCGCACAGGAAGGCCAGGTCCCGACGGCCGTCGCCAGTGGGCCGGGTCCACGACGGGTCGAAGGAACGGATGGTGTCCTCCGTGTCCCAGGCGATGCGCAGGCCCCCGGGCAGGACGGCCTCCACGTGCGGCGCGTCGTCGGCCTCGGCCGGAATGTCCAGCCCGAGGCGGCGGTAGAAGGCGAGCGAGGCGGCCATGTCGGAGACCACCATGCCGATCAGGTCGAATCGAGGAGTCATGGCAGCAGGCTAGGCGGACACCGAGCACCCGTCTTGAACGAATCGGACACCGGCTGGTGACGCCCGAGAGGATGGCGTCAGTGCGGGCGCCGCGCCGCCACCATCGCGCAGGCGGCCGCCAACGGCAGTTCCGCGCCGGCCGCCAGCAGCAGCGCCATCCCCTGACCGCCGGTTCCGGCCGAGGTCGTGACGTCGAACCAGGCGTCCATCACCAACAGGGCGGCCGTCGCCGCCGCGACCGGGGACGCCCGGGGATCTCGCCTGCGCAGCAGTACCCCTGTCCCCGTCAGCCCGGCGGCCAACATCAGGTCCAGGCCGATCCACGCCGTGGACCAGTGGGAGACCTCGGTGGTCTGCGGCATCGTCTTCGCCAGCACCACCACCCAGGGCAGCAACACCAGTCCGGCGCCCGTGAGCACGGTGGCCATCCGGGGCATGCGGGCGGTACGGGTGCGCGGCGTGCGGGCGGTGCGCCAGGCGTGGGCCTGCGGGGCGACGAGAGCCATGACGAGGGTCTCCTTCCGCCCGGCGGTCCGTCCCCCGGGCACTCCACCAGCCTCGTCGGCCGGGCCCGCCGGATCAGTAGCCCCATGATCCGGATCGGGGGTGGCGCCAGGTACACCCCCGGGCGGGTGCCCGCATGATGTCAAGCCGCTGATCAGTGCGATTACCGTATGGGGCATGGCAATTCGCGGGGGTGCGCCGAGGCGTACGTACGCCTGGATCACGGCGCACGCGCCGTGGTCGGCATGGGCGTGGCGCAACACGACCTTCACCGCGGCCGCGATCCCGGCCGCCCTGCCCGTGCTCCTCGGCCTCACCGCCATCGTCGCGGCGCCCTGGCCCGGCGCGCTCCCCCTGCTCCTGATGCTGGCGCTCGGGCCGCTCCTGACCCGGCTCCAACGCAGCCGGTTCCGGACCTTGCTCGACCTCGACGTGCTCGAGGTCGAACGGAAGGGCGCCCGGTTCACCCCGCTCGCGGTGGCGCGGTGGTTGCGATCCGAGGCGACCTGGCGGCAGTACGGCTACCACCTGCTGGTCAGCCCGCTCGCCGCCGTCGCCGGCGCGCTGGTGGTGCTCGCCTGGGCCTTCGGCGTCGCCGCCGCCGGCGTCTACGGCTGGTTCTGGATCCTGCCCGCCGACACCCGAACTCCCGGCTGGACCGGCGACTACGACGCCATCACCGTCGGCGGCGTCCTGCTCCTGCTCACCGCACCCTGGTTCGCCGCCCTCGTCACCCGGCTGGACTCCGTCGCCGCGGCCTCCCTCCTCGGCCCCAACCGGGCCCGTGAACTGGAGCGGCGGGTCGAGGACCTCGCCGAGAGCCGGGCCGGGGTGCTGGACGCGGCCGACCTCGAACGCCGCCGGATCGAACGGGACCTGCACGACGGAGCCCAGCAACGACTGGTCGCCCTCGCCATGAACCTCGGCATCGCCCGCGCCACCCTCCCCGACCTGCCGGCCGAGGCCAAGGCCGTCATCGACGAGGCGCACCGCGAGGCGAAGGAGGCCATCGAGGAGCTCAACAGCCTGGTACGGGGCCTGCATCCGGCGGTACTGGAGGACCGTGGCCTCGACGCGGCGCTCTCCGGGATCGCCGCCCGGGCCCCGTTCCCCGTCGAGCTGACCGTGGACATCGGGCGGCGGCCCGGCCCCACCGTGGAGGCCGTCGCCTACTTCGTGGTCTCCGAGACCCTGGCCAACGTCGCCAAGCACGCCCGGGCGGAACGCTGTCGGGTGCACGTCGTACGCGATCCGGCTCCGGAGGGACCCGCCTCCGAGGGACCCGCCCCCGAGGAGCCCGCCCCCGACGGATCGGCCCGCGGCGGCGACCTGCTGCGGATCACCGTCTCCGACGACGGAGTGGGCGGCGCCGATCCCGCCCGCGGCACCGGCCTGGTGGGCCTGCGCAAACGCGTAGGGTCCGTCGACGGAACCATCATGATCGAAAGCCCCCTCGGGGGTCCCACCGTCATCACCGTGGAGCTGCCGTGCGGGCTGTGATCGCCGAGGACTCCGTCCTGCTGCGCATAGGACTCGTCAAAGTCCTCGACATGGCCGGATTCGAGGTGGTCGCCGAGACCGGCGACGCCGAGGGTCTGCTCGCCGCGGTCGAGGAACACCGCCCCGAACTGGCCCTGGTGGACGTGCGGATGCCGCCCGGATTCACCGACGAGGGCGTCCGGGCCGCCCTGATGATCCGCCAGGAGAGCCCCGGAACGGCCGTGCTGCTGCTCTCGCAGTACGTGGAGGAGCGCTACGCCGCCGATCTGCTGGCCACGCAGACCCGCGCCGGCATCGGTTACCTGCTCAAGCAACGGGTCGCCGACGTGGAGGAGTTCATCGACGCCCTGCGCCGCGTCGCGGCGGGCGGTACCGCGCTCGACCCGCAGGTCGTCGCCCAGCTCCTGCTGCGCCGCGGCGGCGGCCCGGACCCCCTCGGCCGACTCACCCCCCGTGAGCGCGAGGTGCTGGCCCTGATGGCCGAAGGCCGCTCCAACGGCGGGATCGCCGCCGAACTCGTCGTGAGCGAGAGCGCGGTGGCCAAACACATCAACAGCATCTTCACCAAGCTCGACCTACCACCGGCCGACGGCGACCACCGCCGGGTACTCGCGGTCCTGCGCTTCCTGGACGGCACTCCGTGACCCCGACCGACGGGGCCCGCCGCGCGCACCGCCTGGCCTGGATCACCGCCACCCTGCTCTGCGCGGTCCTCGTGGTGGCACCGGCCACCTGGCAGGTGTGGGCCTGGGGGAGCACCCGGAGCGACACCCTGCGCGGCGGCAGCGACGGCCGCCCGGTGACCGCGGTGGAGATCGTGGGCGGCGACGCGGACATCACCGTCACCCCCCGCGCGGACCGGCAGGTCGGCTACCGGGCCACGGTCAGCTGGTCCCTCAGGACGCCCACCATCGAGCAGAGCCGGCTCGGCGACACACTGCGGCTGACCCCGCACTGCCCCGGCGAGGACCTCTGGCCCCTCGCCGGGGTGGGCTGTTCGGTCCAGCTGGCGGTGACCGTACCCGTGGACGTCCCCGTGAAGGTGACGACCCGCTCCGGCCGGATCGCGCTCAGCGGACTGGGCGGCACCGTCGACACGGAGGTCGACTCCGGCCAGGTCGAGATCGTCGGGCTGCGCGGCGCCCTGCGCGCGAAGGTCGGCTCGGGTCATCTGCACGCCACCGGACTCGCCTCGGACCGGGCCGAGATCCGCGTCGGCTCGGGCCGGGCCGTCGCCACCTTCGTCACCCCGCCCGACGGGATCACGGCCCGTGTCGGCTCCGGCCGCCTGGCCCTCACCGTGCCCGCGGCCACCCGCTTCAAGGTCCGCTGCGAGGCCGGATCCGGCCGATGCGAGGTGCCGGAGGCCCTGCGTGACCCCGCGTCCTCGCGCAGCCTCGACATCGAGGCGGGCGTCGGCCGTGCCCAGGCGGCGTATCCCGACGGGCCCTGGGCGGCCGCCGGGGCGGGCGACTCCTGACACCCCGCGGACGTAGCCGAAAAAAGAAGTGGCCCCGGCGGGAGCGGTCTTGTTACGGTGGATCAGTTCCCGCCGACCGGTGGGGAACGATCAGGTTGTGCATGGACCCGGAGGTGAGTTCGTTGATGACTGTCATTGCGCAGGGCGCTGCCCGCACTCAGAAGATCATCAATGTCACTTCTGTGGTCTCCGGCTGACCTCACACCTCTTCGCGCGCCGCCATCGAGCGAGCGCCGACGGCCGGGGCCACCCTGTGAAGGGTTTCCCTTGTCTTTCTCCGCTCTCCCGTCCCTTTCGCACACCTCGCTCCCGCACCCCCTCGCCGCCCTCGGCTGGGACGACGCGTGGGAGGCCGAGTTCACCGCGTACGCCGAGCAGGGACTCCTGCCCGGCCGCGTCGTACGCGTCGACCGCGGCCAGTGCGATGTCAT
Source organism: Streptomyces sp. NPDC048331 (assembly GCF_043201215.1). Taxonomy (NCBI): domain Bacteria; kingdom Bacillati; phylum Actinomycetota; class Actinomycetes; order Kitasatosporales; family Streptomycetaceae; genus Streptomyces; species Streptomyces sp. NPDC048331. Next base: position 5,253 of record NZ_JBICYT010000018.1, read on the forward strand.
GACCGCTGACGGCATCGTCCGCGCCGACACCGCCTTCGTCACTCCGCACGACCCGCTCCGGGTCATCTGCACCGGGGACTGGGCCGCCGTCGAGGCGACCGGCAACCCCCGCTACGTGAAGGCGTACCTGCCGCGCCGGACCGCCTTCGTACGGTCCACCTCCTCGCAGCGGTCCGAGGGGCAGATCCTCGCTGCCAACGTCGACCACGCCATCATCGCGGTCTCCCTCGCCGTCGAGCTGGACCTCGGGCGCATCGAGCGCTTCCTGGCCCTGGCCTGGGAGTCGGGGGCCCAGCCCCTGGTCGTCCTCACCAAGGCGGACCTGGTCCCGGACGCGGCGACGCTCGGACACCTCGTCCAGGACGTGGAGGCCACCGCGCCGGGCGTCCAGGTACTGACCGTCTCCTCCGTCACGGGGGAGGGTACGGACGTGCTGGCCGCGATCGTCGGCGACGGCACCAGCGTGCTGCTCGGCATCTCGGGCGCCGGCAAGTCCACCCTGGCCAACGCGCTGCTCGGCGCCGAGGTCATGGAGGTGCAGGCGGCCCGCGAGGTCGACGGCAAGGGTCGACACACGACCACCACCCGCAACCTGCTCGCCCTGCCGGCCGGCGGCGTCCTGATCGACACGCCCGGCCTGCGCGGCGTCGGGCTCTGGGACGCCGAGACCGGCGTCGGCCAGGTCTTCTCGGAGATCGAGGAGTACGCCGAGAACTGCCGCTTCCACGACTGCGCGCACGAGGCGGAACCGGGGTGCGCGGTGCTGGCCGCCCTGGAGTCCGGCGAGCTCACGGACCGCCGCCTGGAGAGCTACCGCAAGCTCCTGCGGGAGAACCAGCGGATCGTCGCCAAGACCGACGCCCGGCTGCGGTCGGAGATCCGTCGTGACTGGCGCCTGAAGGCGGCGGAGGGTCGGGCCAACTATGCCGCGAAGCGCAGCGGCCGGTCCTGAAGCACGACGGGGGGCGGGGCGCCGGCCGTGTCCGTCCGGACCCCGCCCCCCACCAGGAGCACCCTCAGCGGGCCTGGTGGGAAGCCCGTCGTGCGCCGTGGGCGATCCGCCGCAGCGGCGACAGGGCGTACCCGGCCGTCACGTATCCCGCGGCGATCGAGAGCGGCACGAGAGCGACCAGCACCAGCGCGGTGGACGACACCAACGCGTCCTGGGGCTGCTCCCGGGCGAACGCCGGGCAGCCGGCCGGCCCGCCGGGCGGCTGCTGCGGACAGTCGGCGGGCGCCAGTACGATCCCGGTCCCCGAACGCAGTTCGAGGACCGGATCGTTGCCCCGGACCACCGCCTGCACCGCGAGCAGGTGGACCACGGCCAGCAGCGCCGTGCCGGCCGACATGAACACCCCGCCGTAGAGGCAGGTGAGACGTGAGCGGGTCACGGATCGCCGCTGCGGCGCCGTGGCCTGTGAGGCCTCGGGAACGGCACTGTCCGCGGCGTCGACGACGACGCAGCCCCTGGTCCGGATCGGCACTGGTACTCCCCCCTCGGGGCGTCACGGGCCCCGACCCCCCACTGTCGCCGCCTCCCCCTAAGCAGCGCGTCAGCGCCGGGCGCCGTACGAGGACGAACCGCGGCGCGCCGGGAGCGGCGGTCAGAGCCCCCACGCATGGACGCGTTCCGGGTGGATCCGGATCACCTCCGGGCCGAAATGGGGGCCCAGCTCGTGCGGACCCGTCTCCAGCGTGGCCCGGCCCCGGATCTCGATGCCGCGCACCCGCCACGGCCGGGTGCTCACCAGGTCGTCCACGACCAGGGCCAGTCGGGGGTTCCCGTGCAGGTTGCGCCACTTCTTGGTGGTGCCCATGGCCATCCCGCCCACCAGGATCGTCCCGTCCTCCTGCGGGAAGAAGCCCACCGGGTTCGCCTGCGGCTGCCCGGCCGCGTCCACCGTCGCCAACCGGCCCAGGTGCTGGGAACGCAGATACGCCAGTTCGGCCTCGCTGAAACCCTTGAAGTCCTTCATGCCGCCCAGCCTCGCAGCCACCCTCGGTCCCCGCATCGGGCTGCGGACCTAGGGCCTGTCCTTCGGATCATGCCGGGCTCAGCCGAGCCGTTCACCCGGCCGGTGGGGCCTCGCAGCGGGGGCAGCGGCGCGCCCCGCGGTCGGTGGCCAGGGCTCCGCACGCGTCGCAGACGAGGTGCAGGAGGCAGGCCGGCTCACCGGCGTCCGACGGGAACCGCGGGCCGTCGTCATCCGCCCGGAGCCCGACCGGGTCGGCGGGCTGCGGGGCGACGCGGGCCGGCTCGCCCGGAACGGACTCATCCATGACTGCTCCACGACCGATCGAGGCAGGGGTTGGGAGCCTACCCGCGATCGCGCCAGCCGCACCGGGCGGCGGCCTCCCGCGGTGGAGTCCGCCGACCGGCGTCTACTGCGCCACCACCGCCCCCACCCACGCCCCCACCACCATCAGGCACGCGAACAGCTCCACCAGCACGCTCGTCCCCACCGCCCGCATCACCGCCCGCACCGACGCCCAGGCCTCGCCGTGGGTGCCCAGTCGGAGCCGTTCGCACAGGTAGACGCCGCCCACGAAGCCCGGTACCGCCCCCACCACCGGAACCAGGACGAAGCCCAGGACCGCCCCGGCCCCCGCGAACACCGCCATCCGGGAGGTGATGCCCAGCCCCCGCACCCGCCGGGGCGGCAGCAGCCACTTCACCACCTGGACCACCAGCAGCAGGGCCGTCGCCGCGACCAGCAGCGACCAGGCGACCGTCGAGCGCACGTGCAGCGCCCACCACAGCAGCCCCGCCCACACCAGCCAGGTGCCCGGCACACCCGGGATCAGCACTCCGACCACCCCGAGCAGCAGCACCAGCCCCACCAGCAGCAGCCGAGGCAGATCCATGCGCTCAGCCTGACCGACCAGGGGCTATCGGGCCACCCAGCCCCGCTCGTACGCGTGCCAGCCCAGCTGCAGCCGGGTCGTCACCCCGGACAGTTCCATCAGGCCCTTGACCCGCCGCTGCACCGTGCGCAGCCCCAGCTCCAGGTGCTTGGCCACGCTCGCGTCCGTCATGCCCGCCAGGAGCAGCGAGAGGATCTCCAGATCCGTGGCGTCGGGGCTGCCACCGGCCTCCTCCGCCGAACCGGTCGCCCCCAGCCGTAGCGGCAGCGACTCCCGCCACACCGCCTCGAACAGGCCGGTCAGGGATTCCAGCAGCCCGGAGGCGTGCACCACCAGCGCCGCCGGCTCCGCCCCGCGGCCCGTCAGCGGAACCATGGCCAGCGTCCCGTCCGCGATCACCAGCTTCGTCGGGACCCGCTCCGTCACCCGGACCCGCTCGCCGCGCGCCAGCGCCGTCGACGCCTCCCGGATCCCGCGCGGCAGGGTCAGTACCTCCCGCTCGATGACCACCCGGTAGTCGACCCCGCGGACGGAGGCCCGGTCCTCCGCCTCGTTGTCCGTGCCCGTCACCACCTGCGGCCGGCCGGTGACCAGCGCGCAGACCTCCTTCTCCGCGCCCAGCTGGATCTGGTGGAAGCGGTGCGCCACCGCGCTCGCACCCTGCACCACCTCCACCAGGTCGTGCACCGCGGGCTCGGTCGCCTCCGCCCGGTACTCCTCGGCCAGCATCGCCGCCGCCATTTCGGCCTGCTCCAGTTCGTGCCGCTGCTGGGTCAGCAGCGCCCCGAGGGCGACACCGGGCGGGGCGGCCACCCAGCGCCCGGGCCGGGCCGAGGACTGCGCCGCCAGACCCTGCCGCTCCAGGTGGCGCAGGGCCCGCTCGGTGTGCGGCACCGGCAGCGTCAGGCGGTGCGCGAGATCGGGTACCTCCGCGGCACCCAGCGCGACCAACGCGCGGTACGCCGACTCCTGGCCCTCGTCCAGGCCTATGGCACCCAGCAACCCGTCCACCCACCTTTCGACACGCTCCTGGCGGGAAGCGGCCACGGCGCAAACCCGCCGCGGACATCATCGCCGCACCTGCCGCCACTCTGCCAAGGTGACGCCACCGCAGCACCAACATCCGCCGGCCAGAGGCCACTTACGCGGCGCTTTCGCCGTGCAACGCAGCAGTTGGCCGGAATTCACCTGGGGAGAGCGATGCGTCCGATATCGCGTACGGCACTCGGGGCGGCCACCGCCGCCGTCCTGGCCGTCACCGCCGTCGGCCCGACGGCCGCGCAGCCGGCCGACGGAGCACCGGGAGCGGCGAACAGACCGCTCGTCGCGAGCGGGGCGGCCGGAAAGCAGCCCGCCGCCCCGGTCACGGTGACCCTGGTCACCGGCGACCGGATCCTGGTGTCCACCGACGCGGCCGGCCGCACCGCCGCCACCGCGATGCCCCGCGCGGACGGCGCGCAGCCGCTCGTCCAGACCCGGCAGTCGGGCCAGGACCTCTACGTCTACCCCGAGGGCGCGGTCAAGGCGCTCGCCGCCGGCAAGGTCGACCCCGAGCTCTTCAACGTCACCGGCCTCGTCCGGCAGGGCTACGACGACGCCCACACCAAGAAGCTGCCGCTCATCGCGGTCTACGACGGATCCGTGAACGTCGCGCGCGGCGCCCCGCCCGCGCCCCGCGGCGCCGACCGTTCCCTCGTCCTCGGCTCCATCGGCGCCGTCGCCCTCACCGCCGACAAGGAGCAGGCCGCCGCGTTCTGGTCCGACGTCACCGGTACGGACGCCCGCGCGCGCTCCGTCGCGGGCGGACTGAAGAAGCTGTGGCTGGACAGCAAGGTCCGGGCGAACCTGGAGCGTTCCACGAAACAGGTGGCCGCCACCGCCGCCTGGGCCGCCGGGTACGACGGCAAGGGCACCAAGGTCGCCGTCCTCGACACCGGCACCGATCCGGACCACCCCGACCTCCGGGGCCGGGTCTCCGCCTCGAAGAACTTCACCGACTCCGACACCGACGCGGACCGGCAGGGCCACGGCACCCACACCATCTCCACCGTCGGCGGCTCCGGCGCCGAGAGCGGCGGCGCCAAGAAGGGCGTGGCGCCCGGCGCCGAGCTGCTCAGCGGCAAGGTCCTGAACGACGGCGGGTACGGCCTCGATTCATGGATCATCGCGGGCATGGAGTGGGCCGTGGAGGCCAAGGCCGACGTGGTGTCCATGAGCCTCGGCGACCCCTCGCAGACCGCCTGCGACGACCCGCTGGCCGCCGCCGCCGAACGGCTCTCCCAGCAGGGCCCGCTGTTCGTCGTCGCCGCCGGCAACTCCGGACCCGGCAACAACACGGTCTCCTCGCCCGGCTGCGCCGCCTCCGTCCTGACCGTGGGCGCCGTCGACCGTGACGACACCACCGCCACCTTCTCCAGCCGTGGCCCGGCCGGACTCCAGCACACCCTCAAGCCCGAGATCGCCGCCCCCGGCGTCGGGATCTCCGCCGCCGCCGCGGGCGGCCGCGGGCTGTACGCCTACCGGTCCATGTCCGGCACCTCGATGGCCACCCCGCACGTCGCGGGCGCCGCCGCGATCGTCAAGCAGCGCCACCCCGACTGGAGCGGGCAGCAGATCAAGGCCGCCCTCGTCGGTTCCGCCGAAACCCGGGTCCCCGGCGACGTACGGGAGACCGGCGGCGGCCGCCTCGACGTGAAGGCCGCCATCGACACCAGCGTCACCGGTGCCCCCGCCGTCCAGGGCGGCACGTACAACTGGCCGCAGGACCGCAGCGACCGCACCACCGTCGAGGTCCCGTACACCAACACGGGCAAGAGCCCCGTCACCCTGAACCTGGCCGTCGAGAAGGTCACCGGCAACGACGGCTCTCCCGTCCGCGCCCAGGTGGCCCGCCTGGAGCGGCGTACGGTCACCGTCCCGGCCGGCGCCACCACCCGGGTGCCGCTCGCCCTCGACCCGGCGGCGAAGCTGGAGCGTTCCCAGTACGGGGACGTCACCGGCCGCGTCGTCGCCACCGCGAACGGCGTACGCGTCTCCACCCCCTTCTCGCTCTACGTCGAGCCCGAGACGGTGACCCTGCGCGTCAAGCTCGTCGACCGCGCGGGCAAGCCGGCCGCCGGTCCCTCCTCGCTGGACGTGATCGGCACCGACGACGCCACCGGCGAGCGCCGCTTCAACGAGGGCGCCGGCGACCAGGTCTACCGGGTGCGCCCCGGCGCGTACTTCCTCTCCGCCTTCGTCGCCACCCCCGACGCCGGCGAGGGCGCCGAACTGATCGACTCCCTCACCTATATCGGCCGCCCCCAGGTCGAGTTGAAGAAGGACACCACCGTCGTCCTGGACGCCCGTAAGGCCGGACGTCTGGACATCGCCGCCGACAAGCCGGTCGAGGCCCGCAACACCACCCTCGGCTTCGCCCGAAGCTGGGACGACGTCTGGCTGCACGCGGGCACCGCCATGGGCGGCCGCACCATCCGCGGCTTCTACGCCTCCGTCGAAGGCCGTGCGGAGGACGGCGACTTCGAGTTCGCCTCGTACTGGCGGGCCGCCGCGCCGCTCGTCTCCGAGCTGAAGGTCGTCGGCGGCCCGGTCCTGCACCCGATCACCGCCTCCACCGGCAGCGACAACCTCGACGGAGTCGGCGCCGCGCGGCTGGTCGACGCCGGCTCCGGCACCCCCGAGGAACTCGCCGCGGCGGGCGCGAAGGACGCGGTCGTCCTGGTGAAGGCGGTCGACGGCGCCCTGTACGAGGTCGCGCGGAACGCGCGGGCCGCCGGCGCCAGGGCGGTGCTCGCCCACCGTGACGCCCCCGGCCGCTGGGCCGGATCCACCGGCTACGCGGGCGGCGCGTTGCCCGCGCTGACCATCGAGACCGCCGAGGCGAAGGAGCTGTCGGCCCGCCTCGCGACCGGCGAGGTCACCCTGTCCTGGAAGGCCGAGGCGAACAGCCCGTACGTCTACTCCCTCGCCCTCCCCGAGCAGGGAGAGGTCAAGGGCGGCCGCACCCACCGGGTGCGCGACCGCGACCTCGGACGGACCGAGTCCACGTACAACTCCATGGGCGTGGCGGCCGACTTCATCGACATGACCGGCGCCTACCGGCCGATCGGCAGCGCCGTGTACTTCGGCGGCATCGAGACCGTCGCGGCACCGGGCACGCGCACCGAGTACCACTCCGCCGGGGACACCGCCTGGGACCAGTTGCTCTCCAGCAGCTTCCCCTGGGGCGAGTTCATGGTCGGTGAGCAGCGCACCTACACCAAGGGACAGCGTGGCAGCACCACGTGGTACGACGGCATCACCGGCCCGGTCGCGCCGCGCGACCTCGCGGGCCGGGAGACCCTCGCCGCCGAGCGGCAGGGCGACCTGATCGGCTTCGCCCCCGCCATGTGGGGCGACAGCGCCCACGCCGCCCAGCCGGGCTCCTTCGGTGACATCGGCTCTCTGGAGCTCAAGCGGGGCGGGGAGGTCATCGGGGAGAGCTGGTACCCCTTCGGGGTCTTCGAGGTGCCTGCCGAGGAGAGCCGCTACGAACTGACCCAGTCCATCGAGAAGATCGGCGCGCCCGCCCGGGTCTGGCAGCGATCCACGGCCGTGCGGACCACCTGGGGCTTCACCTCGAAGACCGACGCGTCGGCGTACTCGCAGGGGCTCGGGATCCTCTTCCCGCGCTGCACGGCCCCGCTCGACGGCATGAAGACGATCGCGGCGGCGAACGGCCAGAGCATCGGGCTGGCCGTCACCGGCCACGCGGGCTACACACCCGGTGCGCTGAAGTCGGCGAAGCTGGCGTACTCCTACGACGGCGAGAACTGGACGCAGGCGAAGGTGACCGAGCACGGCGGCCGGTGGAGCGCGGTCGTCGACCACGCCGGAGCCTCCGGCAGGCCCGTGTCGCTGAAGGTCGAGATGACCGACGCGAAGGGCGCCACGGTCACCCAGACGGTCGTCCGCGCGTACGACGTGCGCTGATCCGTACGGCTGGAACGGGAGGGGTTCACCGGAGGGCGGTCCGGTGGACCCTTTTCCCGCATTCGGCGTTTTCCGCCCCCATGGGAGGCCGAGAATGAAGCCATGAGTCAGCAGGGCGCGGACGACTGGTGGCAGAAGCTGTACGAGGGCCCGGACGCGGGAGCGGAACCCGACCCGGGGGACACCCTGGACAACCGGTTCCGCTCGGCGGCGGGCGTGACGACCGACCCGGCGCCGGCGCCGGCCGCGGCGCCGAGGACGGCACCGACCGCGGCCCCTGCCACGAGCCCGGCGCCGGACCTCGCGCCGGACCCGGGTCCGCCGAAACCTCCGCGCGCCCCGGACCCGCTGCTGCCCGGCCCTCGCCAGGGGGAGTCGACGGCGGCCCCGACCCTGCCCGACCTCCCGCCGCCGCGCGATCCCCGGGCGGGCGACGCCACCGGGTACGCGCTCGGGGGTGTGGCCGTACCACCGGCGCGCGGGCCCGAGCTGCCGGTGCGGCACCCGGAGGCGCCGAGCCCGGAGGCCTGGTTCGATCCGGACCCGCGGCAGCCGCCCGCCGCCCGGCCCGAGCGGGGGCCCGAGCCGCGATCCGGGTCCGAGGCCGGGTCCGACGCCGAGCCGGAAGCCGAGCCCGGGCAGGGGCCCGAGCCGGTGGCGGCCGGGCCGGACGCCGTCCGGCCCGCGGTCTCCCACCTGGGCGACCGCGCCCCCACGTACGCCCCCGAACCGGGAGCTCTCCCGCCCGCCGACCCGGCCGCCCTCGACGGGCTGACCCCGGACACCGTCCTGGAGGGGGCCCGCTACGGCGGCTACACCCTGCGTGCCGCCTCCGTGCGCGGGGACTCCGCCCGCTACCGCGGCGAGGCCCGCCGCGACTTCCTGCTCACCGCCCGCTTCGGGAGCGGCGACGACGCGCTGATCCTGGTGGCCCTCGCGGGCGGGGACCGGGCCGCCCCCGGCGCGGCCGAGGCCGCCGCCGAACTGTGCCGCACGGTCGCGTCCGCCGTCGGGCGCAGCCAGGAGCGGCTGGCCGCCGACATCCGGGCCGGGCACCGCGACGCCCTGCGGTCGGGCCTGCAGCGCCTCACCGACCGTGGCTACGGGCGACTGCGGGCCGGCGCCGCCGAGCTCGGGCTCGCGGAGTCGGCGTACACCGCCGGACTGCGCGGGCTGCTGCTTCCGGTGGACCCGGGGTGTCGCACCCGGGTGTGCTTCGGCGCCGGCGCGGGCGGGCTGTTCCGGCTCCGCGCGGGGCAGTGGCAGGACCTGGAACCCGCCGGGTCGGCCGAGGACGCCGAGGGCGGCGAGGGCGGTTTCCGCTTCCGCTTCCGCGCCGCCGTGGCCCGCCCGGGGGACACCCTCCTCCTGTGCTCCGGGGGCCTGGCGGAGCCCATGCGAGAGGAGGCCGCCTTCCCGGCGGAGCTCGCCGCACGCTGGGCCGAGCCGGAGCCGCCGGGCCTCGCCGCCTTCCTCGCGGACACCCAGCTCCGCCTCAAGGGCTACGCCGACGACCGCACGGCCGCCGCGATCTGGGAGGCGTGACCGGCGCGCCCGTGGGCTGGACGGGAGGCGTACACGGTGTCACCGTGATGGTGCGGCGTGCTCGCGCGCGAGCGCCCCGCGGCGCATGGCCGCGGGACGCCCGATCGGGTGTGGACCGATGGCGTTCAGTCGACCATCTGCCCGTCCTTCGTGCCGCCCTGGCAGTACATGCCGACGACCTTTCCGCCGGCGTCGGTGCACTCACCCGGGGTGAGGCTCTCGGTGACGGCGGTGTTGGGGGCGGCGGCCACAGCGGTGGCGGCACCCGTGAGGCCGAGTCCGGCGAGGGCTGCCGTGGCCATGACGGCTGCCAGAATTCGTCGCATGCGCATGTGGTTTCCCTTTCGCGATCAGCTCGGTTGGGGCACTACTCAGCTTGATCTTCACCCATGTGGGTGGCGCGTTGGATTACTCCATTCGGGTGATGCCTGTGGAGCCGACACCGGCATGTGCAATGCGTGGGCGGCGCGCTATCGTTCCCCGAACGGCAGTCAAGTGGTGTCGATGTCGGGCGACGGTGGTTGCTCGGTGCCGGTGGGAGATTTCCTCACCCTGGTGCAGTACGACCCGCCCGTCGAAGTGGTCCTCTTCGACAACTCAGCGCTCGGAACGATCCCGTGGGAGAGGTCGGTTTCCGGCCTGCCCTCCCGCGGGACGACGGGCAAGGACCCGGACTTCGCCGCCGCCGCGCGCGGCCGGGGCCGGCGTGGCCCGCGTGGAGAAGCCCGAGCAGCTCACAGGGCCTCGCGGGACGCCTCTCGGTACCGGGGAGCCGCTCCGGTGGACGTGGTCGCGGACCCGGGAGCCCTGTCGATTCCTCCGAAGACCAGCGCCGGGAAGGTGACCGGATCTGCACGGTCCACCGGCATGCTCGTGTGGCGCGGAGGGGTGGTCCGCATGATCCGGACGGCTCGTTCCCCCCTCCGCGCCGCGCCCTGCCCACAAGCCCGCAGGAGTGCGGGACCGCCCGGGGGGCATGCATCCCGTAGACCTGTTCGAGAGCAAGGACACGGGAGGGACATCGCCGTGCGGGTGGGGGCGAAGACCGGGAAGCTGTGGGGGAAAGGGAGGCCGGTGCCGCGTGAGCCGTCCGCCGACGGGGACGGGGGAGCGGTGGACACGCTGCGGATCACCCGGAGTGTACGCCGGGCCGACCTCAAGGCGGTCGGCGAAGTGCGCCGGGCTCTCCGGGAGTTGATGCGCCACCGGTGCCGGAGCGATGCCGCCGAGGTGGCCGAACTGTTGATCACCGAGCTCGTCACCAACGCGCTCGTCCATACCGACCGGGGCGCAGAGGTGCACGCGAGTCTCGCCGCCACCCGCTTACGGGTGGAGGTCCGGGACTACGCCGCACGCCGTCCCCGGCCGTACGTACCGACCGCCGACGACGGTACGCACGGCCGGGGACTCGTGCTGGTACAGGCGCTCGCCGACGACTGGGGTGTGGACGCGCTCGCCCTGGGCAGCGGCAAGGTGGTCTGGTTCGAGCTCGACGCACGGCATGACGCAGGGCCCGCCTGAGCAGGCGGGCCCCACGGGGTCGGTTTCCCCGTAGTTCACGGACCGGATCAGCCGAACTGCTGCTCCAGGTCCTTCAGTTTGCGCTCCAGCGAGTCCAGACGGGGAATGGTCTGGGTGTCGTCCTCGGCGGTGAGGTCCACCGTCCGGGTGCCGGTCACATCAGTGGATTCGGTTCGGTTGACGGCTTGCAGGGAGGGCCGGCGTCGTAGGGGCAGCTGTCCGGATTCCGGTATGGCCGGCTCCGCGCCGACCGGCGCGGAGCCCGCTCCCTGCGTCAGTTCCGGGAGTTCGACCTGGCGGCCGCGTGAACGCCCGAACGCCCGGTTCTGCCGGCCCAGCGCCTTGATGCGCGCCCGGTCCAGCCGGTTCTGATCGCGCCTGCGGTGCCGGTCCTGCTCCCGCTCCTTCTTGTCCTCGCGCACCTCGTCCACGGCCTCGTCGAGGGTGCGCACCCCCTCCAGCAGCATGAGCGACCAGGCGCCGAAGGTCTCCCGGGGGGCCCGCAGCCAGCGGACCATCCGGATCTGGGGCAACGGCCGCGGGATCAGGCCCTGCTCGCGCAGCGCCGCCCGGCGGGTCTGCTTGAGCGCGCGGTCGAAGAGGACGGCCGCAGAGAGCGACATGCCCGCGAAGAACTGCGGAGCCCCGTCGTGGCCCATGCCCCGCGGGGCGTGCACCCAGTTGAACCACGCGGCCGCGCCCGCGAACAGCCAGACGAGCATGCGCGAGCCGAGGGCCGCGTCGCCGTGGCTGGCCTCGCGCACGGCGAGCACGGAGCAGAACATCGCGGCCCCGTCGAGGCCGAAGGGGACCAGGTACTCCCAGCCTCCGGAGAGGTTGAGGTTCTGCCGGCCGAACCCGACCAGTCCGTGGAAGGAGAGCGCGGCGGCGACCGCCGCGCAGCAGAACAACAGGACGTACGAAGCGGTCCCGTAGACGGCTTCCTTGCGCCGCCTCCGTTCCTCGCTGCGCTCCCAGCTGTCGTCGGCCGCGGCCTTCTCGCTCTCGCGCTTGCCACGGGCCAGGACCGCAACTGCCGCAAGTACGCCCAGGATCAGCAGGCTGCCGGGCAGCAGCCAGTCCAGCGATATGTCGGTCAGTCTCATGCGGATGTCCCTTGCCTCGCGTATGCGGCTGTGCGGCCGTGCGGCTTTCGGGCGCCATAGTGGCGTAGCCGGTGAGCCGCGCACGCGGGTTTCGGGGCAAGTGGACGCCATCGGGGGGCGGGGCCCGCCGGATAGGGTGTTGTGACTCGAACTGGAGCCCGTGCGGCCCCAGTTGTGTTCGATTGTGGTCAGTCGTACGGGGTGGGTTCAGGCGGCGGCCGCCGCGAGGCGGGCGATGCGCTCGGTGTCACAGGTCCGAGGGCAGGTGACACAGGTGTCCTCGGGGCGGATGGTGTAGAAGAAGCAGCAGCCGGCCCGGTCCCGGGTGGGCAGCTCCTCCCCGGCGGGGCCGGTGAGCGTACGGAAGCCCGCGCCCCCGGTGTAGGGGGCCGTCGAGCCGGGCAGCAGCGCCTCCAGCTCGGTCATGGCGCGCTGCTCCTCGCCGAGCAGGTTGCCGATGTACCAGAGGCTCTCGACGACCTCGTCGGTCACCATGCCCCACAGGGCGCGGCGGCCGCGCCGCATGCGCGGGCCGAAGCCTTCCAGCAGCGGTCCGAGGTGCTGGGCCACCGCAGCCCGCACCTCGTCGCGCAGTGCCTCCTCGTCGGGCACGACACGGGCCCCCGGGAGCGCGGCCGCCGGATCGTCCGACAGGCAGGCGAATTCCCCGACGCGCACGCTGAGGCGGCCGAGGGTCCGGTGGAAGGCCACCTCGGTGACCGGGAACCGCGGGACCCGCCGGTGCAGGAACCACGGGAGGGTGATCAACAGGCAGGCCGGCCACGCGTACCGGTGCAGTCCGAAGCCCGCGATCACATCGGGCCGGGCCTGGGTCCCGTAGTCCCTGAGGACCTGGGCGTTGTCCCAGGCGAGGAAGGCGTCCAGGGCCGGTCCGTCGGCGGCGAGCTCGTCCGCGCCGACCCATCCCGCACCGCGAGGGAGGGGTTCGTCACCGGTTCGCTCGATCACCCGCAGCCCGCTGTACGCCTCGGTCAGCCTGGCGAACGCATCCGTCACCGCAGAGCCGGGCGGGGCGGATGTGACAGCCGGGAAGGTCGTGACGGTCATGACGGGCCACCGAATCACAGAATCACACGATCGTTAACAGGTAAGCCTTACCTTACCTGATTCGGATCGATCCGCACCCCTCCCCGCGCGGGCCGTCACCTATTCTCAGGAGAGGTCGAGACCCGGAGGGGGACCGAGTGCACGAAACGGCCCACGCCCGGGTACCGGCACAAAGGCAGAAGGTGTTGCGCCATTCGGTGCGCGGTCAGGTGCTCGACGCGCTGCGCGCGGCCCTGATCGACGGGGAGCTGGTGCCCGGGGAGATCTACTCGGGCCCGGCCCTGGGAGAGCGGTTCGGGGTCTCCGCGACCCCGGTGCGCGAGGCGATGCAGCAGCTGGCCGTGGAGGGGGCGGTGGAATGCCTTCCGAACCGGGGCTTCCGTGTGCTCTCCCGCACCCCGAGGGAACGCGCCGAGCTGGCCGAGGTACGGGCGCTGCTCGAAGTCCCCGTCATGCTCGGGCTGGCCCGCACGGTGCCCGCGGCCGACTGGGAGGCCCTGCGGCCGGCCGCCGCGGCCACGGCCGAGGCGGCGGCGGCCGGTGATCTGCCCGGCTACGCGGAGGCGGACCGGGACTTCCACCGGGCGGTGCTGAGGCTGGCCGGCAACGACCAGCTGGTCCAGGTGGCGGAGGAGCTCCACCGCCGGGCCCAGTGGCCCCTGCCCGGTGCTCCGCGGGTGCGGCGGGCCGACCTCGTCGCCGATGCCGCGGAGCACTCGGCGCTGCTGGAGGCGCTGATCGCGCGGGACCTCCCGGTGGTGGAGTCCCTGGTCCGCGAACACTTCGCGGGCTCCCCGGCCTGACCCGGCTCGGCCCCGGACCCCGCGCTTCGAACGCCGGCGGTGCGGGAGCCGCCGCCGGGGAGCGTCGTACCGCGGGCTACGCCGCGGGCGACGGGGCCGGGTGGAGTTGGTCCGCCAGCCAGGTGGGGATGCCGCCCAGCAGGTGGAACAGGCGGCGGGCCTCCGCGCGGAGCCGGGTGGCCTCCGGTTCCGGTTCGGCCTCGGCCAGCGCCGCCAGCGCCGGAGCCGTGCCGATCAGGAAGCCCAGGTCCTCCCGGATGCGCAGGGACTCCGCGAAGCCCTTGCGGGCCTCGGCCACCTCCCCGTCCCGCAGGGCCAGCGCGGCCAGGTGCCGCCAGGTGAAGGACAGCAGCAGGGTGTCCCCGTGCGCCTCCGCCCCCGCGTGGGCCCGGTGGTAGGCCGGCCGCGCCGACTGCGGCGCGTCCGCCAGGTGCTCGGCGACGAGCCCCCGCCGGAAGTCCAGCAGCGGGCGGGTACGGGAGTCCGGGGACAGCAGGGCCGCGGCCCGGCCCAGCGCCGAGCGGGCCTCGTCGGCCCGGTCGCGCACGCCGAGCACGGTGGCGGCGTACGCCAGCTGGCCCCGTTCACAAGCCGCCGCGCCCCGGTCGTCGTCGTCCTGGGAGACCGCTTCGGCGATCCGCAGCGCGTCCTCGGCCTCGGCCCAGCCCTGCCCGGTGAACAGGCAGCGCTCCACCAGCAGCGCGGTCCGTTGCACGGCCGCCGCGGCACTGCCGGCCTTGCCGATGTGCGGCGTCAGCAGCGCCGCCGCATCGGTCCAACAGCCGCGCGAGCGCAGCCGCCATATCGCCCGCTGGAGGGGGTCGTCCCCTCCGGTAGTTCCGGCACCCGACATGGCGGTGTCCGCCACATTGCCCTCCCCAAAGCAAGCAAGCAGCACATCGTTGAGCCCTGGGGCGAAATGAGAGCACGGATTCACGGCATCGGCCAAGGGGTTGGGTGAACTCTTTCACAAAGTCCGGACGGATCATCAGTCGCCCCGTGGCCGAACCCCGCGGCCCCGGGGCGGATCTTCTCAGCTCATCCGCAGTGCCAGGAAGAAGTCGAGCTTGTCCTCCAGCCGGGACAGGTCCCGTGCCGTCAACTGCTCGATTCGCCCGACGCGATAGCGCAGCGTGTTGACGTGCAGGTGCAACCGCGTCGCGCAGCGGGTCCAGGACCCGTCGCAGTCCAGGAACGCCTCCAATGTCGGGATGAGCTCGGCGCGGTGGCGCCGGTCGTAGTCCCGCAGCGGATCCAGCAGCCGGGCCGTGAAGGCGCGGCGGACGTCGTCCGGGACGAACGGCAGCAGCAGCACGTGCGAGGCCAGCTCGTGGTGGCCCGCCGCGCAGACCCGGCCCGGGCGCGCCGCGGCGACCCGGCGGGCGTGCCGGGCCTCCTCCAGCGCCCCGCGCAGCCCTTCGGCGGAGTGCACGGCCGCGCTGACGCCCAGCGTGAGCCGGCCGTCGTCGGCGAGACCGGCCGCCAGCGGGTCCCGTACGACGGCGAGCAGCTCGTCGGCGTGCAGGGCGGAGTCCGGGCCCTTGTCCTCCCCGGCGTCCCCGGAGAGGGAGGGCAGTGGCACCAGGGCGATGGCCTCGTCGCCGGCGTGTGCGACCGCGATCCGGTCGGAGGGCTCGGGCCCCGAGACGGACGGGTCGACGAGGATCTCCTCCAGCAGCGACTGGGCCACCGGGCCGCCGGGGATGTCCCCGCCGTCCCAGTCCACCCGGGCCACGACGACCTGCCAGTGCGGGGCGGCGCCCAGGCCGGGGAGCAGCACCGGGGCCGCCACCCGCAGGCGGGCGGCGATCTCGGCGGGCGGGGCACCCGTCTGGACCAGTTCGAGCACCTCTTGTGCGAGGCGGCGGCGCACGGTGCGGGCCGCGTCGCGCCGGTCCCGCTCCACGGCGATCAGCTGGGTGACGCCCTGCAGCAGGTCAAGTCGCTCGGCGGGCCAGTCGCCCGCGTCCGCCTCGACCGCCAGCAGCCAGTCCGAGAGCACGGTCTCGCGCACGTCCCGGGCCCCCGGACCGGCGGCTCCGCGCCCGTGTCCCCTGATCGGGAAGAGCGAGTAGGTAATACCCTGGATGGAGATCCGATGCGGCCCCCTACGGCCCGTCCGGACCGCCGCAAGGTGCTCGCTCGCCAGTGCCGCGCACACGCCCGGCGCCAGCGGCTCACCGGCCCCGGCGATCTGCCGGCCGGTCGGGGACAGCACCCAGGCCCGGAGATCGAGGTCGGTGGTGAGCAGATCGAGCACCACGTCGGGGCCGCCGCCGGCCGGACCCGAGGTCATCAGTCGGCGGTGTCGGTCCACGACGGCCGCGAGATCTCCGGCGCGCTCGCCCGACACCTGCCGGACGACGTACTCCGTGATCGTGGCGAATGCAACGTCCTCGTTCACCGCGAACAGCGGCAGCCGATTGCGCACACAGGCCGAAACAAGATCATCGGGAATCGCCTGGAGTTCCGCCTCGCCCGCGGCGAGCCCGGCGACGCCCGCGCTCGCCAGGATTCGTACGAATGGCTCGGAGTCGGCCGAATTTCGTCTCCACGCCAGGCCGGTGAGGACGAGTTCGCCCCCCGACAGATATCGGCTGGGATCGCGCAGGTCGGTCGTCATGACCCCGCGGACCGTCCGGTCGAGTTCACCCTCGCCGCCGAGCAGCCGCAGCCCCAGCGCCTCGGTTTCCAGCAGTGCGCGCAGCCGCATGATGTCGCCGCCGATCTGTCTCGAATGTTGCCGTTGGAAATCGGGCAGGTCGTCGCATCCTGCCTTTCATACGAATCTACAAGACGAGGGAGGCCGTCAGCCAACTCCTTCATGGTTTCAGTGACTGCACCCGGGGGCGAGCGGCTTGTGTACTGGGTCCACACCGCGTTAACAGCACATGAACGACCAGTCGAGGACCCTCAGGCCTCCTGGCTTGAAGTAAACGACACGATGAAGAAGAAGAGAGCCGCTCATGGACTTCCTTCGCCCCGCCAGCTGGGAGGAGGCGCTCGCCGCCAAGGCCGCGTTTCCCTCAGCCGTGCCGATCGCGGGTGGTACCGATGTGATGGTCGAGATCAACTTCGACCACCGCCGGCCGGAGTACCTCCTGGACCTGAACCGCATCGGTCTGCTGCGGGAGTGGGAGGTCGGTGAGGACGTCGTTCGCCTCGGCGCATCCGTCCCGTACACCCAGATCATGGAGAACCTCCGCACGGAGCTTCCGGGACTCGCGCTCGCCTCGCACACGGTCGCGTCCCCGCAGATCCGTAACCGCGGCGGTGTCGGCGGCAACCTCGGTTGCGCCTCGCCGGCCGGCGACTCCCACCCCGCGCTGCTCGCGGCGGGCGCCGAGGTCGAAGTGGAATCCGTACGCGGCTCCCGGCTCATCCCGATCGACGAGTTCTACACGGGTGTGAAGCGCAACGCGCTCGCGGCCGACGAGCTCATCAAGACCGTTCATGTGAAGAAGGCGGACGGCCCCCAGCAGTACTCCAAGGTCGGCTCCCGCAACGCGATGGTCATCGCGGTCTGCGCGTTCGGTCTGGCGCTGCACCCGCGGACCCGCACGGTCCGTACCGGAATCGGTTCGGCCGCGCCGACCCCGATCCGGGCGAAGGTCGCCGAGGAGTTCCTGAACGCCGCGCTCGAAGAGGGTGGCTTCTGGGAGTCCGGCAAGGTCATCACCCCGTCGATCGCCAAGCAGTTCGGTGACCTCGCCTCCGGCGCGGCCAACCCGATCGACGACGTCCGCGGCACGGCGAAGTACCGCCGTCACGCGGTCGGCATCATGGCTCGCCGCCAGCTCGTCTGGACCTGGGAGCAGTACCGCGGTACCGGCAACGGCCGCTCGCTCGAAGGGGCTGCGTAATCATGCGCGTCAATTTCACGGTCAACGGCCGTCAGCAGGAAGCCGACGACGTGTGGGAGGGCGAGTCCCTTCTCTACGTCCTGCGTGAGCGCCTGGGTCTGCCGGGCTCCAAGAACGCCTGTGAGCAGGGCGAGTGCGGTTCCTGCACCGTTCGTCTCGACGGCGTGCCGGTCTGTTCGTGCCTGGTGGCCGCCGGTCAGGTCGAGGGTCGCGACGTCGTGACCGTCGAGGGTCTGGCCGAGTTCTCCAAGCAGCGTGACGAGCACGGCCACGGCGGTGCCTGCGGCACCGGCGGCGGCTGCGGCGGCAAGGGCGTGTCCCTGGACGTGGCCAAGCAGTGGCAGGCCCGGCCCGCCGACTCGCAGACCGGTGAGGGTGTGGAGCTCTCCACCATCCAGCAGGCGTTCATCGACGCCGGCGCCGTCCAGTGCGGTTTCTGCACCCCGGGTCTGCTGATCCAGGCGGACGCGCTCCTGGAGGAGAACTCCTCCCCGTCCGACCAGGACATCCGTGAGGCCCTGTCCGGCAACCTCTGCCGCTGCACGGGTTACGAGAAGATCCTCGACGCGGTCCGCCTCGCGGCCGCCCGTCAGGGAGAGGCGGTCTGACCATGGCGCAGAACACCCGCACCGTGCCCGCCGGTACGCCGACGAACGTCACCCAGAAGCACAACAAGGGCGGCATCGGCGAATCGATTCTCCGCCCGGACGGCACCCTCAAGGTCACCGGCGAGTTCGCGTACTCCTCGGACATGTGGCACGAGGACATGCTCTGGGGCCAGACGCTGCGCAGCACCGTCGCCCACGCCGAGATCGTCTCCATCGACGTCTCCGAGGCGCTCGCCATGCCCGGCGTGTACTCGGTGCTGACGTACGACGACCTGCCGGCCGAGATGAAGAACTACGGCCTGGAGATCCAGGACACCCCGGTGCTCGCCAACGGCCGGGTGCGGCACCACGGTGAGCCGGTCGCCCTCGTGGCCGCCGACCACCCGGAGACCGCCCGCCGCGCGGCCGCCAAGATCAAGATCGACTACCGTGAGCTGCCGCTCGTCACGGACGAGGCCTCGGCCCTCGCCGCCGACGCGCCGCTGATCCACGAGGGCCGTACCGACCACCACATCGGTCACGTCCCGCACCCGAACATCGTGCACCGCCAGCCGATCATCCGCGGCAACGTGGAGGAGGCCCGCAAGCGCGCCGACGTCATCGTCGAGGGCGAGTACACCTTCGGCATGCAGGACCAGGCCTTCCTCGGCCCGGAGTCCGGTCTGGCCGTGCCCTCCGAGGACGGCGGCGTCGAGCTGTACGTCGCCACCCAGTGGCTGCACTCGGACCTCCAGCAGATCGCCCCGGTCCTGGGCCTCCCGCCGGAGAAGGTCCGTATGACGCTCTCGGGCGTCGGCGGTGCCTTCGGTGGCCGCGAGGACATCTCGATGCAGATCCACGCCTGCCTCCTGGCCCTGGCCACGAACAAGCCGGTCAAGATCGTCTACAACCGGTTCGAGTCCTTCTTCGGTCACGTGCACCGTCACCCGGCCAAGCTCTACTACGAGCACGGCGCCACCAAGGACGGCAAGCTCACGCACATGAAGTGCAAGATCGTCCTGGACGGTGGCGCGTACGCGTCCGCCTCCCCGGCGGTCGTGGGCAACGCCTCCTCCCTCTCGGTGGGCCCGTACGTCCTGGAGGACGTGGACATCGAGGCCATCGCCCTCTACACGAACAACCCGCCCTGTGGCGCGATGCGCGGCTTCGGCGCCGTCCAGGCCTGCTTCGCCTACGAGGCCCAGATGGACAAGCTCGCGGCGAAGCTCGGCATGGACCCGGTCGAGTTCCGCCAGGTGAACGCCATGGAGCAGGGCACGATCATGCCCACCGGCCAGGTCGTCGACGCCCCCGCGCCGGTCGCCGAGCTGCTGCGCCGGGTCAAGGCCCGCCCGCTGCCGCCCGAGCGCCAGTGGGAGTCCGCCGGCGAGAGCGCGGACGTCCGCGCGCTGCCCGGTGGCCTCTCGAACACCACCCACGGCGAGGGCGTCGTCCGGGGCGTCGGCTACGCGGTCGGCATCAAGAACGTCGGCTTCTCCGAGGGCTTCGACGACTACTCGACCGCCCGTGTGCGGCTCGAGGTCATCAACGGCGAGCCCGTCGCGATGGTCCACACGGCCATGGCGGAGGTCGGCCAGGGCGGTATCACCGTCCACACGCAGATCGCCCGCACCGAGCTGGGCGTCACGCAGGTGACCATCCACCCGGCCGACACGCAGGTCGGCTCCGCCGGTTCCACGTCCGCCTCCCGGCAGACGTACATGACCGGTGGCGCGGTGAAGAACACCTGTGAGGCCGTCCGCGAGGCCCTGCTGGAGATCGGCCGCCGCAAGAACGGCTCCTACCACCCGGCGTGGGCCACGGCCGAGCTGCTCCTCGAAGGCGGCAAGGTCGTCACCGACGGCGGCGAGGTCCTCGCGGACATCGCCGACCTCCTCGAGGACGAGGCCATCGACATCGAGCTCGAATTCCGGCACGCGCCGACCGAGCCCTTCGACCTGGTCACCGGTCAGGGCAACGGCCACGTCCAGTACACCTTCGCCGCGCACCGCGCGGTCGTCGAGGTGGACACCGAGCTCGGCCTGGTCAAGGTCGTCGAGCTGGCGACCGCGCAGGACGTCGGCAAGGCCCTCAACATGCTTTCCGTGGTCGGCCAGATCCAGGGTGGTACCACCCAGGGTCTCGGCATCGCGATCATGGAAGAGATCATCGTGGACCCGAAGACCGCGAAGGTGCGCAACCCCTCCTTCACGGACTACCTGATCCCGACCATCCTCGACACCCCGACCATCCCGGTCGACGTCCTGGAGCTCGCCGACCCGAAGGCCCCCTACGGCCTGCGCGGTATGGGCGAGGCCCCGACCCTCTCGTCCACGCCGGCCGTCATCGCGGCGATCCGGCAGGCGACGGGTCTTGAGATCAACAAGACGCCGATCCGTCCGGAAGCCCTTACCGGGACCCTCTAGGACGGCGTGCTCCGGGGGCCGCCGGGCCCCCGGACCCCTCAGACTCTCCGGGCGGTGTGCATGGGAACGTCACACTTCACCGCATACCGCCCGGAGGATGTACGAAGTACCGCACCGCTCGCGGTCCCTTCACCTGGCAGTACCCCTGCAAGAACCCTCGTAGTACCAGCGGTCACCCCCGCACTACCCGCAGTACACGCAGTGAACATTCGCGTCGCCTCGGGCCGTCACCCCGGGTCGTGCAGCCAACGCAGCATCCCAAATCCCGCGTCTCCAATCTCCAAGCGGGTGCCCCTTTGAACCTTGGGAGTTAGGCACCATGACCCAGTCGTCAGTAGAGCCCAAGACCACCGCGGAGGAGGCCGGCGACGGCTCTCAGCCGCCCGCCGGACGGTCCTGGCTCGACCGCTATTTCCATATAACGCACAGAGGGTCCAACGTCGGCAACGAGGTCCGTGGCGGTATCACGACCTTCATGGCGATGGCGTACATCCTCCTGCTCAACCCCCTGCTCCTGTCGGGCAAGGACGTCGCCGGCACGGTGATGGACGGATCGGCGATCATCACCGCCACCGCGTTCGCCGCCGCCGTCACGACGCTCCTCATGGGCTTCGTCGGCAAGGTGCCGCTCGCCCTCGCGGCCGGTCTCTCCGTCTCCGGCGTGCTGGCCTCGCAGGTCGCCCCCCAGATGACCTGGCCGCAGGCCATGGGCATGTGTGTGGTCTACGGTGTCGTGATCTGTCTCCTGGTCGTCACCGGCCTCCGAGAGATGATCATGAACGCGATCCCCCTCGCGCTCAAGCACGCCATCACCATGGGCATCGGCCTCTTCGTCGCCCTGATCGGCTTCGTCAAGGCCGGCTTCGTCGGCAAGGGCCCGGAGTTCGGTCCCCCCGTCCAGCTCGGCGCGGTCGGCGAGCTGTCCGGCTGGCCCGTGCTGCTCTTCTGCATCACCCTGATCGCCATCTTCATGCTCCAGGCCCGCAAGGTGCCCGGCGCCATCCTGATCGGCATCGTCGGCGGTACCGTCCTGGCCGCGATCCTCAACGCCATCGTGGACATCGACCCGAAGGCCTGGAAGAACGGCCCGCCGGAGCTGGACGGCTCCGCGGTCTCGATGCCGAACTTCTCGCTCTTCGGTGACGTCTCCTTCGGCGGCTGGGGCGATGTCGGCTACATGACGGTCGGCATGATCGTCTTCACGCTGGTGCTCGCCGGCTTCTTCGACGCCATGGCCACCATCATCGGTGTCGGTACCGAGGCCAAGCTGGCCGACGACAAGGGCCGCATGCCGGGCCTGTCCAAGGCGCTCTTCATCGACGGCGCCGGTGGGGCCATCGGTGGCGTCGCGGGCGGCTCCGGCCAGACCGTCTTCGTCGAGTCCGCGACCGGCGTCGGCGAGGGTGCCCGTACGGGCCTCGCCTCCGTCGTCACCGGCCTGTTCTTCGCCGCCTGCCTCTTCTTCACCCCGCTCACGCAGATCGTCCCGGGTGAGGTCGCCTCCGCGGCCCTGGTCGTCATCGGCGCCATGATGATGCAGAACGCCCGCCACGTGGACTGGGCGGACAGCGCGACCGCGATCCCGGTCTTCCTGACCGTCGTGATCATGCCGTTCACGTACTCGATCACGGCCGGCGTCGCCGCCGGTGTGATCTCCTACGTCGCCATCAAGATCGCTCAGGGCAAGGCCCGGGAGATCGGCGGCTTCATGTGGGCGCTGACCGCGATCTTCCTGGTGTTCTTCGCCCTGAACCCGATCGAGCACTGGCTCGGGGTCGGCTGACCCGGAACCATCTGATCAACACGTACCCGCACCCTCCACGTCGCCGATCCGCGCAACCGACGCGCGTATCCGATACTGGAACCGAACCTCCGAGGAGGCCCCCATGCTGGACATCGCCGAAGAGCTGCACCGGTGGGTCGAGCAGGGGCGTGACTTCGCCGTCGCCACCGTGGTCGCGGTCGGCGGGAGCGCGCCCCGGCAGCCCGGGGCCGCTCTCGCCGTGGACAGCGAGGGCACGGCCATCGGATCGGTCTCCGGTGGCTGCGTGGAAGGTGCGGTGTACGAGCTGTGCCGGCAGGCGCTGGAGGACGGCGAGACCGTCCACGAGCGCTTCGGGTACAGCGACGACGATGCCTTCGCCGTGGGTCTGACCTGCGGCGGAATCATCGACATCCTGGTCACCCCGGTCCGCGTGGGCTCTCCCGCACGGGAGGTCTTCGCGGCCGGGCTGGCCGCCGCCGCCCGCGGCGAGGCCGCGGCGGTGGCCCGGATCGCGCGGGGCCCGGCCGAGCTCATGGGCCGCGCCGTGTTCGTCCGTACCGAAGGCGCCCATCAGGGTGGCCTCGGCGGACATCCCGAGCTGGACCGCACCGTCGCCGAGGAGGCCCGCGCCATGCTCGACGCCGGGCGGACCGGCGTGCTGGAGATCGGCGCCGACGGCAGGCTCTGCGGCGAGCCGCTGACGGTCCTCGTCGAGTCCAGCGTCCCGCCCCCGCGGATGATCGTCTTCGGCGCCATCGACTTCGCCTCCGCCCTCGTACGGATCGGCAAGTTCCTCGGCTACCGGGTGACCGTGTGCGACGCGCGGCCCGTCTTCGCGACGAAGACCCGCTTCCCCGAGGCGGACGAGATCGTCGTCGACTGGCCCCACCGCTACCTGGAGCGGACTGCCGTGGACGCACGGACCGTTCTGTGCGTGCTCACCCACGACGCCAAGTTCGACGTCCCGCTGCTCGAACTGGCCCTCAAACTGCCCGTCGCCTACGTCGGCGCCATGGGCTCCCGCCGTACCCACGAGGACCGCAACGAGCGACTGCGCCAGGTCGGGGTGACCGAGCTCGAACTGGCCCGGCTGCGCTCCCCGATCGGCCTGGACCTCGGCGCCCGCTCCCCGGAGGAGACCGCGCTGTCCATCGCCGCCGAGATCGTCGCGAACCGCCGCGGCGGCACCGGCGCGTCGCTGACCGGCGCGCACATCCCGATCCACCCGGATCTCTCGCACTCCCTGCTCGACCGGATCGGTTCCGTCGCTTGAAGGCGTGACGGCCGCGCGTGAAGAACCCGGACGTGAGAAGCCGGACGTGAGAAAAGGGCGCACCCCGTGGGGGTTGCGCCCTTTCGGCGTTCCCCCTATCTTACCCGCCGGTAATAGGAGGCACCCTCTCCATCCCTTCCCCGTACCGGAGTTGAGCGGATGTTGCGTACCGTACGAGCCCTCGGCCTGCTGGCCGCCGCCACCCTGCTCACCGCTTTCACGCCGCCCCCGGCGGCGCCCGCTCCGGCCGGCGGCCTGCGCGAGGTGTTCTTCGTCGGGAACAACTGGGAGGGGACCGCCGACGTCCTCGCCTCCACCGGTGATCTCGCCAGGATCGGTCGGATCGACGTGGTCCCCGACAAGGCGGAGCGGCTGCGCGAGATCTACCTCAACCCCGTGAAGCTCGCCTTCTTCCTCGGCATCCGGGAGAGCGCGGGCGAGGGGCACGACCAGTTCGTCGACGACATGTTCACCACCGCGGACGGCTCCGCCGTCGTCGTCTCCCGCCCCAGCTTCGCCGACGTCGTGTCCATCGACGTGGCCACCGGACGCGTCAACTGGCGCTTCCCCGTGTCCGGGTTCCGCTCCGACCACATGGCGGTCTCACCGGACGGGACCCGCGTCGCCGTCTCGGCGTCCACCTCCAACACCGTCCACGTCCTGGACATGGCCACCGGACGGCAGGTCGGCTCCTTCCGCACCGGGGACAAGCCGCACGAGAACACCTTCACCCGCGACGGCCGCTTCCTGTGGAACAGCTCCATCGGAGAGGTGAACACCGCACTGGACGCGCCCTGGCTGGACTGGACGAAGGGCGACCGCAAGATCACCGTCGTCGACGCGCAGACCTTCCGCACCGTCCGGGTGATCGACATGCGGGAGCGGCTGGACGCCTTCGGCCGCCGTGACCTGTCCGACGCCGTCCGCCCGGTGTCCTTCAGTCCCGACGAATCGAAGCTCTACTTCCAGGTGTCCTTCTTCAACGGCTTCCTGGAGTACGACGTCGCCTCCGACCGGATCACCCGCCTCAAGACCCTTCCGATGAACCCCGCCACCAGCACCGACCGCACCACCTGGGTCAACGACTCCCGCCACCACGGCATGTCCATGAGCCCCGACGGGGCGAAGCTCTGCATCGCGGGCACCATGGACGACTACGCGACCGTCGTGGACCGGGCCACCCTCGCCGAGGGCCCGCTCGTGCCCGCCGCCAAGCCGTACTGGGCCACGGTCTCCGGCGACGGCAGCGCGTGCGTGATCTCCGAGAGCGGCGCCGACCGGGTCACGGCCATCGACTTCGCCACCGGCACCAAGCGGGTCTCCGTACCCGTCGGGGACCACCCGCAGCGCGTCCGGCTCGGCCACGTCCCGACCGGCTGGACCGGCCCCACCGCCCGGTAGGCCATGTCGACCGGGTGTCCTGCCCGACCGGCCGGGGCGGGGAGCGGCGGGACCGGGCCGGCCCGGACGCTCAGCCCACCGTCACGGTCGGCTCGTACCGGACGGGGAAGTTCACCGAATTGGCGATGAAACAGGCCCGGTGGGCCTCCCCGTGCAGGGCGATCGCCGCGTCCACCATCGACGCGTCGCCGACGGTGATCCGGGGGCGCACCACGGCCTCCGTGAACTGCCCGCTGTCCCCGGCCGTGCCCATCGTCCCGGCCGCCTCGTCGACGTACGAGGTGACCACCACGCCGCCCAGCGTACAGAAGTGCAGGTAGGAGAGCATGTGGCACTGGGACAGGGCGGCGAGCAGCAGTTGCTCGGGGTTCCAGCGGGAGGCGTCACCGTGGAAGGTCGGGTCGGAGCTACCGAGGATCACCGGCAGTTCCCCGGCGGCCACCTCGTGGGCCCGTGAGTAGGCGCGGTAGTGACTGGTGCCGGTGCCGAGGTTTCCGGTCCAGGTCACGCGGGTGGTGTAGGAGTGCAGTCGGGCCATGGCGGCTGCTCCCTCTCTCGGGCACGGGGCGGGGCGGGGCGGACGCGGGTGGGCGGACGCCCGGGACACGGCGGAGGCGTGGCCGGACCGTGCCGCGCGTCGACCTGGATCGTACGGCCCGCCGCTCCTGCCGGGCCGTCCCGCACCGCAGCCCGTCGTCCCACTCGCCCGCCGGAGCGACCGGAAACCCATGACCGGCGGCCCATATGGGATGACCGGTCCGCGATGACCGATTAGTCTCGCGATCATGGTGGACATCCGCGAGGTACCCGAGTCCGACATCGACCGTGCTCTGGAGCTCGCCTACCTGGTCTTCCACGATCGGCCCGAGAGGGAGGTCCGGGAGAGACACCACGCGCTGCTCGCGAGTTGTGACCGGATCGGCGCCTATGACGGCGCGGCCCTGGCCGGCTTCATGGCCGCGCACGACTTCCGGCTGTCGGTGCCCGGGGCGGACCTGCCTTGTCCCGGGCTCACGTTCGTCGGCGTCGCCCCCACCCATCGCCGACGCGGCGTGCTCACCGCCCTGATGACCGAGATGCTACGGCGGACCGCCGACGCGGGCAGCCCGCTCGCCGCCCTCTGGGCCTCCGAGGCGGCCATCTACGGGCGCTTCGGCTACGGCAGCGCCACCACCGGCGTCACCATCGAGATCGACTCCACCCGCCCACTGGCCCTGCGCATCGACCCGGACCGGCGCCCGCTGCGCCTGGTCGACCCGGAGGAGGCCGTCGCCGTGGTCGGGCCCTTCCACGAGGCCACCCGCGCCGGCCGGGCCGGCCGCCCCACCCGCAGCGCGGAACGCTGGTCCCAGGAGTGGCTGGCCGAACAGGACGAGGAGGACGAGGAACTGAGCCCGCCGCGGATCATCGTCCTGGGCGAGGCGGGCCTGCCCATCGCCGGATACGTGCTCTACCGCACGAAGCCGGAGGACGGCGTCGGATCCGCCCGGGTGCCCGGCCTGGTCCGGGTCGACGAGCTGGAGGCCGACACCCCGGCGGTCGCCGCCGCGCTCTGGGAGTGCGTGGCCTCCCTCGACCTCACCGGTAGGGTCCGCGCGTGGGGCCGTCCGGTCGACGACCCGCTGCTGCACTTCGCCGCGGACCGGGACCAGGTGCGGGTCACCGCCCAGTTCCCCGCGCTCTGGCTGCGCCTGGTCGACGTACACGCGGCGCTGACGGAGCGGTCCTGGGCGGCTCCGGTGGAGTTGGTGCTGGAGGTGCACGACGCGCGCATGCCCGCCAACGCCGGGCGGTTCCGGCTGGCGGTCGGGCCGGACGGGACCACGTACGCGCACGCGGACTCCGCCGCCGACCTGGCCCTGGACGTACGCGAACTGGCCGCCTGCTACCTCGGCGGGACCCGCGTCGAGGAACTCGTCGCCGCCGGGCTGGTACGGGAGTACACGGCCGGCTCGGCGGCGGCGCTGGACGCGGCCCTGCGTACGGCCGTACTGCCGCACACGGGCGACGAGTTCTGACGCACGGCCGCGGCGGGGGCGGATGGCCCGTCCGCCCCCGCCGACGCATCAGGCGGGCAGCGAGAGCCGGGCGGCCGACATCCCGAAGCCGGGGCCCAGGACGGCGGTGGACAGCCGGTCCGGCCGCGCCCGCAGGTCCTGCGGGCGGTAACGGCGGATCTGCTGGTGCCAGTTGAGGATGCCGGCGTGCCAGTCCTGGAGCTCGCCCACATACGCGTCCAGGGCCTGGCGGGCCTGCCGGTCGAGCTTCCAGTCGTCGTAGAGCAGCGGCAGTTGGTTCGCCACGATGTGCTCGAACTCCTCCGTCCGCCGGGTCATCAGCTCGTGGCAGATGTGCAGGGCCCGCGGGTAGTCGATGTCGAAGAACTTCCGGGTGACCAGGATGTAGTTGTGGACCTCGCCCTCGACCTCCACCTCCTTCTGGTAGGAGTAGATGTCGTTGATCAGGCAGGCGGCGTCGGCGACCGCGTTCTCCAGGGAGCGGATGGTCCCGGAGGCGTAGATCTCCTCGGGGACGCCCCGGCCGCGGTGCCCGAGACGGCACAGGTACATCGTGAGGTGGCTGCCGAAGGTGTGCCGGCGCATCTCGGCGTAGTCCACCGGGTCCGGGACGCGGTTGCGGATCTGGTTGTCCACCTCCCACACCCAGCTCTCCAACATGCTCACCAGGGTCGCGCGGAACTCGGTGCGCTGCTCCGCGGCCATGCCGGCCGTGGTGCGTACCCACAGGTCGGCGAGGGCGCGCTCCATCGCGGTCGCAGGCTCCGGCTGTGCGGCGTGGTCGACCGTGATCATGGCGATCAGGCGGGCGGTGGTCGCCTTCGCCGCCGGAAGGTTCCTGCCCTGGGAGAACACCACCGGGTAGTAGTCGTCCCCGTACGTACCCCAGGTCAGCCAGCAGGCGTTGAGGGCCAGCTCCTGAGGCGTCGCGTCGGGGTCGATGCCGGCCGAGCAGAGCGCGAAGTCGAAGCCGCGCAGCCGCTCCTCGGTCCAGATCGCCGAACCGGGGTCGCCGGGCTGCGGGTCCAGCAGGCCCATCCGCCGGGACCAGGCGACGGACTCCTCGCGCGCGTGCGCCAGGTGCGGGCTGACGGTGAGCCGGTGCGGCATGTAGATGTCGGGGATGACGGAGGGGCCGGTGCGTTCGAAGGGGACGTGCGTGAAGGAGCGGTGGCGCAGCTCCATCGAGCGCCGCGTGAACACGGACCGCAGGTCGAGCGAGGCGGCGCCGAGCCCGGACGGCAGCAAGGGCAGGGCAGCCGGGGCGGTGGGCCTGGCCTCCTTGTTCATGTAGCGGCTGGAGACCATGTGCCACTCGTGGCCGCCGGACTGCCAGTCCTGCAGGCCCTTGGTGTAGGCGAGGACGGCCGCGATCTCCGCCGGGTCCAGCGCGTGGTCGGCGAAGAGCGCGGGAAGCTCGCCGATCGCGGTCTGCTCGAACTGATGGAGGCGGGAGGTGAGCAGGTCGTTGGAGGCCTCGGCGGCCTCCTGGGTGGTGCAGTCCAGGAAGGTCTCCAACACCAGTACGGCATTGGAGAGTTCGCCCTCGTCGGCGACCTCGCGCTGGTAGGAGAAGATGTCGTTCCTGATGTGCACGGCGTCGGCGAAGGCGTCACGCAGCACGCCGAGCGGGCGGGAGTGCGCGACGCGCGCGGGCACCTCGGCGCAGACGTACTCGATCAGGCCGGCCGACCAGGGGGCGCCGCCCACCTTGCGGCGCATCTCGATGTATTCGAGCGGGTTCGCCACGCGCCCGATGTCGATGTTGGCGAGCTCCCACATCGACTCGTCGAGGAGGTTCTTCGTGGACAAGGAGAACCGTTCCCGCCAGTCGGCGGACATCGCGGGGACCGTGCGCGCCCAGAGGTCCGCGAGCCCGGCCTCCACCGGGTTGGTGGGCTCGGGGAACCCGTCGGACAGGTCCATGGGCATGAAGGCGGCGAGCCGGTCGAGGTACGCCTTGGCGCCGGCACGGTCCTGCGAGCGCTTGAACATCTCCAGGAAGTGGTCGTCGAAGAAGAAGACCCACACGTACCAGTCGGTGACGAGCGCCAGGGCGTCGCGGTCGCAGTCGGGGTGGGTGTACGCGCAGAGCAGCGCGTAGTCGTGCGAGTCGAGGTCGCTCTCCTCCCAGACGCCGGAACCCTCCAGCATCCCGAAGCCGCGCGCCCACCTCTTGGTGTGGGTCCGCGCGTCCTCCAGGTGGGGGTTCAGTCGCGCCGGATAGGGCACGTAGAAATCCGGCAGTTGGAACGGCTGCGTCACGGCGGGGTCGGCCTTTCGTCCATGGGTACGGGGGCCCGGTTCCGGCCCGGCCCCCCGCACGAGATCAGCAGTGCCCTACCCGTGGTGCCCGTGGGACAAGGGTGATTTCACTGCTTCAGGTGACGAACGGGCGTTCCGCGGCGACACCACCCGCCGGAGGGTGAGAGGGTGTTCCGCGGATCGGATCAGGACACCGGGCTGTCCTGGTCCGGGGCGGTGGACTGGCGGGGGATCGAACGGGACCGGTGCTGCGGATCGTGGCCGAACTGCGCGGCCTGCATCGCGTACATGGCGGCGTACCGGCCCCCCAGCGCCATCAGTTCGGCGTGGCCGCCCCGCTCGACGAGCCGTCCCTCGTGCAGCACGTAGATCACGTCGGCGAACCGCACCCCCGACATCCGGTGGGTGACGAGGACGACCGCCCGCTCGGGACCGGCGAGGCCCCGGATGCTGTCGAAGGCGGCGATCTCCGCCTCCGGGTCGAGCGCCGAGGTGGGCTCGTCCACGACCAGGACGCGGGCGTCGCGGAAGCGGGTGCGGGCGAGACCGAACTTCTGCCACTGCCCCCCGGAGAGCTCCGAGGCACCCCTGAACACCCGCGCGAGCAGGGTCTCGTAGCCGTGCGGCAGCTTCTCGACGATCCGGTCGGCCCCCGCGTACTCGGCGGCGGCCACCACCTCCGCGGCCTGGTCGACGGCGTGTTCGGGGCCCTCGCCGGCGGGCCGGCCGATGGCGATGTTGGTACGGGCGGTCACCGGCCAGCGTTCGAAGTCCTGGGTGAGCAGGGCCACCCGGTCGAAGACCTGCTCCCGGTCGGCGTCGCGCACGTCCACCCCGTCCCAGGTGACCGAACCGGAGTCGGGCAGGTGCAGTCCGGCCAGCAGTTTGACCAGGGTGCTCTTGCCGGAGCCGTTCTCGCCGACCAGTGCGACCACCTGGCCCGCCTCGATGGTGAGGGAGACCCCGGTGAGGGCGGGCTCGTCCCGGTCCGGATAGCTGAAGTCCACGTCCCGCAGCCGCACCGCGGCGAGCCGCTCGGGCAGCGCGGCCCCGCCGGACGGGATGGCGCGGCGGGCCGCCTCGGCGACGAACCGTTCCAGGTCCCGTACGTACAAGGACTCCTCGTGCAGGGTGTTGGTGGTGGCCACCAGCGCCCCCAGGCTCGCCGAACCGGTGCGCACCGCGATCACGGCGGTGCCGGCGACGGCGAGGTCCATCCGGCCGGAGACGATGAGCACGCCCATCGCCCCGTAGGTGAACAGGGCCGCGACCCCGGAGAGCGTGGCGGCCAGCAGTTCGGTGGCGGCCTTGTCCTTGGCGAGGCGGGTGGCCTCGCCCTCGGCGACCTCGGCCATGTTGCGGTAGTGGCCCAGCAGGTAGCGGCCGACGCCGTGCACCCGTACCTCGGGGGCCGACGTACGGGAGATCAGCAGCTGACCGATGAGCCGGGCGGCCCGTACGTGCTCCACCCAGGTGATCATCGACAGGTAGCGGCGCTGCGCCACGCGCATCGCGCCCCAGCCGCGCGGGGCGGCGATCAGCAGCAGCATGGGCAGCAACAGGGGGTGCAGCACGGTCAGCACCCCGGCGGTGGCGATCAGGGAGATCACCCCGCCGAGGGCGGCCACGCAGGCGCCGACCGTGCGGCGGGCCGAGGGCGGACCCCACTGGGCGCTGTCCAACAGCCGCCGGAACTCACCGTCCTCGATGGCCTCCAGCTCCACCTCGACGGCGGCGCTCAGGTACTGCTCGTACGCGGCACGCTCGACCTTGGGCTCCAGCCGTCCGGCGGCCGCCGTGGAACGGGAGGCGAGCACGGCCCCCAGTACGGCGACCAACGCCCCGGCGGCGAGGGCCGGCAGGGCCGCGTACAGCCGGTCGGCGGCACTGCCCTCGCGCAGCAGCGTGCGGAGCACATCGCTGATGACGAGCAGCCCGACGGCGGAGGTGACCCCCTGCCCGGCCTCGGCGGCGGCGACGGTGAGCAGGGCCGGCCGATCGGTGTGCCAGGCGAGGCGCAGGGTCCCGCCCACCATGCGGGGCATGGAACGCAGGGTGGTCAGCAGCCTCCCTTCGAGCTGGGCGTACTGGTGGTTGGACCAGCCGGCGTCGTAGCGCAGGGGCCCGCCGAAGAGGTGCCGCTCGCTCTCGGAGACGGTGGGCTCGGCGGCTTCGGGCCGCTTCAGGAGCCTCATGCGCGGCCACCCCCGCCCGGTGTCGGGTCGAACACCACATGAACGTGCACGGATCGCAAGATTCCTCCCGAGGTGCCGCGGCTGCGCACTGACGCCGCAAGAACGTGGCTGCTCAGAGCGGCGTCACGGGGCGCGGGGAACGAATGCCCGCACACAGTTGCGACCACACGCCGAACCCCATGGGCCGTGCGCCGCCCCGCCGTTCGAACCACCCGGAGGTGGTGATACCCCCGTTCGAGGGATTGCGCGGAGCCCCGACCGGGAGCGGCGGAGGCCGCCACCCCGTGGTCGGGACGACGGCCTCCGTGCGGTGTGCCGTACCCCGCTACGGCGCGGGGACGGGCAGCGGCGCCGTACCGAGGACCGGAACGGCCCAGCGCTGGGCGGGGCTGGGGTTGCAGTCCCAGATGCCAGATCAGGCCTGCGTGACTTATTGCGCGCAAGTCTTGGAGGCGGGTGGTATCACTGGGGTACCCAAGAATAACGACGAGGCGCAAAGCTGGTTGCTGTCGCGGTTCGGATGATTAGGAGGCGGTGGCATGTCTCGGCCCGACGGTTGGGAGTGGTTGGACGAGCCGCGCGAACGGTGGGAGACACCGCATTCGCCGCAGGGGCCGGCTAAATCAACCCTCACTAATCTCGCAATTTCTATGCTCTCCTGCGACTTCCTGGGTCATGAGATTCGGGTGCTCGTGGGGCAACTCGTTGCCGAGCATTCTCTGTTCTATCTCCGGCCACCCGGAAAGGCGCTAAGTTTCCGGGAACAAGCCCTGATCTCTGATGTGCTCACGCGACATACCCGGCTCACGTTCGAGGCTTGGGAGAGGTTTAGGATTGGAGCCGAGCAGGCTGGATCTGCCGAAGAGACTCGTCGACTCCTGGGAGACAATAGAGCGGCGCTTTCCATCGAACTGAAGAGCGCGATTACAGCCTTCCGAAGCCTCCCTGCAAGCGTAGTTTAAGGTCGCACTGAGGGCGCCTTGGGCAACCTCAGAAACCGGGTAGCTGTCACTGCCCATGACTTTATCGATCGCCACCGGAGCCTTTCTGAAGGACGAACTCAGCAAGGCTCCGGTGGCGTTTGACGGCAACGCTGACGGCAACGTCAGCAAACGACTGCTTCGGCGGGCCTCAAGGGCGGCGCTGGCCAGGATGAGTGCGTCGTTGAGGGTGAGACGGCTTGGCGTTGGAGGCGGATCCGTACCTGGGCGTAGACGCTGGAGCTGATGCCGATGCGGGCATGGCCGAGGGTTTCATTGATCACAACGAAGTCGACGCCTTGCTCCAGGAGCAGGGTCGCGGTCGAGAGGCGCAGGTTCACGCGCCGAGTAGACGCCGCGACGGCGGCACCACCTCTGCACATGCCCTCGGCAGGCCGACGCCCAAGACCGCAGCCCGGCAGACGCATCCGTCGAGGACACGGCGTACCGCCGAAGCAGGATGCGTCCAAACCTTCTGTACGTCTTCAAGGCGACCCGCTGGCGCGGGTCGCGCGCGGCACGGCCGCCCATCCGGCCCGCTCTCGGCTCCGCCACCGCGGGCCGGCCAGCGACCAGGCCGCGCAGAACCAGCACAGCGGACGACCGGAAGCGCGAAGAAGCCCGGCCGCACCCGCACGAGGAGCACCAGGCAGACGGCGGAGCGGCGGGGAGTCGGCCAGGGCGCGCCCTGCGGGTGGGGTTGGGCGGCTCCGTGGGCTTTACCCACCTCCCCGGGGTCGGGGCCCGCGTCGGGCAAGGCCAGGGGGCCACTCGTTCAAATTCCGGGCAGGATCAAAGCCTGCCCGAGTTGCCAGCCAGCGTACGGCCCCCTGACCATGCCCGACCCCAACCCGGGCAGGAAACCGGCCAAAGCCCACTCCACCGCCCTCACGCGCATAGCCGTCTGACGGCAACGCCGACGGCAACGGGGGCGTACAAGAGGGCACTTCCGCGCACATCCACGGACTGGCCGAATTCTGCTGACCTGCAAAAACGCAGATGACGGCACCTCAGCCAGCACACGTACTATGTGCTGGCTGGTAATGCCCCGATCCTGGTCCACAATTGCGGCACCGACGAAGCCACTGTCTACCTCGCGAACTATGCGGATGGCAGGCAGCACGCTCTCATCACCATTCGTGATGCAGAAGGTGAGATCAGCACTCATCAGTTTGGCGACGTGAGCCGAAGCGATAACGGTGTTGAGGCTTTTAATCCCAGTGACCTTCCAGCCATCACGTTGAGGTTGAACATCAGCCTTCCCTTTGCGGGTCGGGCTAGGATGTTCGTCGAGAACGCCCTCTTCAAAACTGGCGAAGGGCGATGGCCGCCGTACTCGCTGCCGGACCAAGGTTGCGTGACCTACTGTGCCCAAGTTTTGGAAGCTGGTGGCCTGGATGGAATTCCTCTGGATAATGATGAGGCGCAGAGCTGGCTGATGGCGAGATATGGATGATTCCGAGGAGGCGAGGGTAATGGTGGCTGCAGGTGGATCCCCGGACGGGGAAAAATGGGTAGTTCCGGATTCGCTGCGGGGCCCTGTTCGTCAGGTGCCGACAAATCTCGCCATTCGAATGCTTTCCTGTGAACTCCTCGATCACGAAGTCAAGGCGCTGGTGGGGCAATTTATTGCAGAGGCGTCTCTCTGCTATCTTCGGCCGGTAGAGGCTCCCATGAACTTCGATCGACAGGCTCGGTTCGGGGACGCGCTCAGGGGGTCGACCCGCATCGTCTACGAGGGTTGGGAGGAGTTTCGAACGGCCATTGAAGGGGAGGGGTGTCCGGAAGAAGTTAGAGAATCTATCCGGCAGGGCAAATCCATGTTGATTTCGCGCCTGCAAGCTGCCGTCGACCGGCTGCGAGCGCTTCCGGATAGCATCATCTAAATCTGGATTGTACCCGGCTGGTGGTCCCCACATGGTTACGACGGGATCACCCGCCGGGTGCATTCTTGCACTCCCGGTCGGGTGGGGCCGGTCAGCTCGGTGGGCCTTTACCTCTGTTCGGGCCGGGGCCCGCGTCGGGCAACGCCAGGGGGCCACTCGTTCACATTGCGGGCAGGCCCAAAACCTGCCCGAGTTGCCGGCTGGCGTACGGCCCCCTGACCATGCCCGACCCCAACCCGAACAGGACATCGGCCAAAGCACACTCCGCCGCCCTCACGCGCGTAGCCGTCTGACGGCAACGCCGACGGCAACAGGGTCGCACAACACGGAACTTCCACGCACACCGACGGACGTCGGGTCGTAGAGATCGTGCCGTCCTGTGACTACCGGTGTCGGATGTTGTAGGGCGTGGGAGGGGGGCCGATGACTGCGTGATGCGACGAGGCGTCATGACGTTTGCTTTCGGCAGGCATTGTGTTGGCTCTGTGCTCAGGTCGTGACCGAGGGTGTGATGGCGACGTCACGGGAAACGATGATCCGGCTGTGACTCGTTTTCGACCTGGACCTCGCGCGGGCGCGGTATGCGGCCGAGTGGGACGGCCTCGGTCTCGGTGGGAAGGTGTCCGACGAATACTGGAGGTCGGGGTCGGTAAGCGATTCATCCCGTGGGCTGGTGACGTCGTGTTCACATCCTCCGATGTGAACAGGTAGGCGAGGAGGCGGTACCGGATCAGGACCCTGGTCGAGTGTGACGGAGTCCCGCAGCTGATCTTCCGGCGGACGTTTTCCTTCCGCTCCTACGAGCCCGAGGGGCGCCGCGTCGTGCTGCGCAGTTGGGACGGCCGGCCGGGATTCGGTGCCCTGGGGGTCGAGTTCGGCGGCGTCCTGCAGATGTAGCTGCACCCGGCATGCGGGAGGGGACGGAAGCTCCCGAGGTCTTGGGGTCGGGAGTGCCGGGCGGGGTGGGTCTCGGGGTGTCGGAGCATGGGGTGATTGTCGGATTGGGTTAGATTTGCCCCGATATTCGGTTCGGGATTCCGAGAGGGACGCTCATGGCGATCGATCTGGACAAGGTGCTCGACAAGGCGTGGGCCGACAAGCCGCTCGCCGAGGTGCTCGCGGCACCCGTCGCCGCGCTCAAAGGCGTCAGCGACGAGGACGGCAAGCTGCTGCACCAGGCGTTCGGGGTCAAGACCGTCGCCGACTTCGGGCAGCTGAAGTACGTGCGTTGGGCCCAGGCGCTCGTCGCACTGAACCAGACCGTCAAGGCGTAGTACGTGGTGTCGGGTGCGCGTGCTCGGGGTGCGCGGGCCTGAACGAGGGAAGCCGTCCCCCTCACCCGGTGGCTGGGTGAGGGGGACGGCCTGTGTGCCGTGCCGGGAGGGCTACTCCGACTCGCCCTCCAGGTTGCCCTCCGTGTCCAGGTAGACCTGGCGCAGGGATTCGAGGATCTGCGGGTCCGGCTTCTCCCACATGCCGCGCGACTCGGCCTCCAGCAGGCGCTCCGCGATGCCGTGCAGGGCCCAGGGGTTGGCCTCCTCCAGGAAGGCGCGGTTGGTCGGGTCCAGGACGTACGTCTCGGTGAGCTTGTCGTACATCCAGTCCGCGACCACGCCCGTCGTGGCGTCGTAGCCGAAGAGGTAGTCCACCGTCGCCGCGAGCTCGAAGGCGCCCTTGTAGCCGTGGCGACGCATCGCCTCGATCCACTTGGGGTTCACCACGCGGGCGCGGAAGACGCGCGAGGTCTCCTCGACCAGGGTGCGGGTCTTGACCGTCTCCGGGCGGGTGGAGTCGCCGATGTACGCCTCCGGCGCGGTGCCGCGCAGGGCGCGGACCGTGGCGACCATGCCGCCGTGGTACTGGAAGTAGTCGTCCGAGTCCGCGATGTCGTGCTCGCGGGTGTCCGTGTTCTTCGCGGCGACCGTGATGCGCTTGTAGGCGGTCTCCATCTCGTCCCGGGCGGGGCGACCTTCGAGACCCCGGCCGTACGCGTAGCCGCCCCACACCGTGTAGACCTCCGCGAGGTCGGCGTCCGTGCGCCAGTCGCGGGAGTCGATCAGCTGGAGGATGCCGGCGCCGTACGTACCCGGGCGCGAGCCGAAGATACGGGTCGTCGCGCGCCGCTCGTCGCCGTGCTCGGCCAGGTCCGCCTGGGCGTGCGCCCGGACGAAGTTCTGCTCGGCCGGCTCGTCCAGCGAGGCCGCGAGGCGCACCGCGTCGTCCAGCAGGCCGATGACGTGCGGGAACGCGTCCCGGAAGAAGCCCGAGATGCGCAGCGTCACGTCGATGCGGGGGCGGCCCAGCTCGTCCAGCGGGATCGGCTCCAGGCCGGTGACGCGACGCGAGGCCTCGTCCCAGACCGGGCGGACGCCGAGGAGGGAGAGGGCCTCCGCCACGTCGTCGCCCGACGTGCGCATCGCGCTCGTGCCCCACAGGGACAGGCCGACCGAGGCCGGCCACTCGCCGTTGTCGGTGCGGTAGCGGGTGAGGAGGGACTCGGCCAGCGCCTGGCCCGTCTCCCACGCCAGACGGGAGGGGACGGCCTTCGGGTCGACCGAGTAGAAGTTGCGGCCCGTCGGCAGGACGTTGACCAGGCCGCGCAACGGAGAGCCGGAGGGGCCCGCCGGGACGAAACGGCCGTCCAGGGCGGCGACCACGTGCGCGATCTCGTCCGTGGTGCCGGCCAGCCGCGGCACCACCTCGCGAGCCGCGAAGGTCAGGACCGCCGTCACGTCCGCGGAGTGGTCGGCCGCGACCGCGGAGACGGCCGACGGGTCCCAGTTCGCGTCCTCCATCGCCTGGACCAGCGCGCGGGCCCGGGCCTCGACCTCGTCCGCCGAGGTACGGGTGGCTTTGGACTCGTCCAGGCCGAGCGCCTCGCGCAGACCGGGCAGGGCCGCGGTGCCGCCCCAGATCTGACGGGCGCGCAGGATCGCCAGGACCAGGTTGACCCGCGACTCGCCGGTCGGCGCGCCGCCCAGGACGTGCAGGCCGTCGCGGATCTGGGCGTCCTTGACCTCGCACAGCCAGCCGTCGACGTGCAACAGGAAGTCGTCGAAGCCCTCGTCGTCCGGGCGCTCCTCCAGACCGAGGTCGTGGTGGAGCTTCGCCGCCTGGATCAGGGTCCAGATCTGGGCGCGGATGGCCGGCAGCTTCGCCGGGTCCATCGCGGAGATCTGCGCGTACTCGTCGAGGTGCTGCTCCAGGCGCGCGATGTCGCCGTACGACTCCGCGCGCGCCATCGGCGGCACCAGGTGGTCGACCAGGGTGGCGTGCACGCGGCGCTTGGCCTGCGTGCCCTCGCCCGGGTCGTTGACCAGGAACGGGTAGATCAGGGGCAGGTCGCCGAGCGCGGCATCCGGGGCGCAGGCCGCGGACAGACCGGCGTTCTTGCCCGGCAGCCACTCCAGGTTGCCGTGCTTGCCCAGGTGGATCATCGCGTCGGCGCCGAAGCCGCCGTCCTCGGCACGGGCCTGGATCCAGCGGTACGCGGCCAGGTAGTGGTGCGACGGCGGCAGGTCCGGGTCGTGGTAGATCGCGATCGGGTTCTCGCCGAAGCCGCGCGGCGGCTGGATGAGGATGAGGAGGTTCCCGCGGCGCAGGGCCGCGAGGACGATGTCACCCTCCGGGTTCGCCGAGCGGTCCACGAACATGTTGCCCGGAGCCTCGCCCCAGTGCTCGGTCACGCTGTCCCGCAGCTCGGCCGGGAGCTCCGCGAACCACCGCTTGTAGTCGGCCGCCGGGATACGGACCGGGTTGCGGGCCAACTGCTCCTCGGTCAGCCAGTCCTGGTCGTGGCCGCCGGCCTCGATCAGGGCGCGGATCAGCTCGTCACCGTCGCCCGAGACCAGACCCGGGATGTCCTCGATCGGACCGAAGTCGTAGCCGCCGGCGATGAGGGTGCGCAGCAGTTCCACGGCGCTGGCCGGGGTGTCGAGGCCGACCGCGTTGCCGATGCGCGAGTGCTTGGTCGGGTACGCGGACAGGACCAGCGCGACCTTCTTGTCGCGGCGGTCGATGTGCCGCAGGCGGGCGTGGCGTACGGCGATCCCCGCGACGCGGGCGGCCCGCTCGGGGTCGGCCACGTAGGCGGGCAGGCCGTCGTCGTCGATCTCCTTGAAGGAGAACGGGACGGTGATCAGACGGCCGTCGAACTCGGGCACCGCGACCTGCGTGGCGGCGTCCAACGGAGAGAGACCCTCGTCGTTCTCCTCCCAGGCGGCACGCGAGCCGGTCAGGCACAGGGCCTGCAGGATCGGCACGCCGAGACCGGCGAGCGCGCCCGCGTCCCAGGACTCGTCGTCGCCGCCCGCCGAGGCGGTGGCGGGCTTGGTGCCGCCGGCCGCGAGGACGGTGGTGACGACCGCGTCGGCCGACTCCAGCGCGGCGATCAACTCGGGCTCGGGGGTGCGCAGGGACGACACGTACAGGGGCAGCGCCCGGGCGTCGTGGGCCTCGATCGCGTCGCACAGGGCGTGCACGAAGGAGGTGTTCCCGCTCATCTGGTGGGCGCGGTAGTAGAGCACCGCGATCCGCGGGCCCTCGGTGCGCCGCGGAGTGCGCTCCAGCGGGCCCCAGGTGGGGGAGGCGGCGGGCGGCTCGAAGCCGTGGCCGGTGAGGAGGACGGTGTCGGAGAGGAACCGGGCCAGCTGCTCCAGGTTCGCCGGACCGCCGTGGGCGAGGTAGCCGTGGGCCTCGGCGGCGATACCGATGGGGACCGTGGAGGCCTCCATGAGCTGGGCGTCCGGAGCCTGCTCGCCGGTCAGGACCACGACCGGGCGGGTCTGGCCGGGGGCCAGGAGCAGGTCCAGGCCGTCCTGCCAGGCGCGGAGGCCGCCGAGGAGGCGTACGACGACCAGGTCGACCCCGTCGAGGAGGCCGGGGAGGTCGTCGAGGGGAAGACGGGAGGGGTTCGCGAACCGGTACGGGACGGGGCCGTCCGCCGTGTTCGCCGCGCGGGCGCTGAGCAGATCGGTGTCGGACGTCGACAGCAGCAGGATCATGCGGCGGCAGGCCTTCCTCGGGGTTTCCGCGCCCCGGGCAGTGTGAGGACAGCGGGAGTTCCTGACTCACCCCGGTCGCCGGATCGCTCCGCGGGGTTCACAGTGGCGGGACCGCGCCGGAATCTCACCGGGCTTCCTCCCATGTCGCCGTCCTCGGCGACGGCGGGCCGTGTGGTCCGCCGGAAGGTCATCTTAGGGGCGGTGCGGGTGTGGCTCCCGCCGGGGTGGACGGTGTGGCGGTGTGGCTCCCGCCCGGGTGGGCGGTGTGGCGGTGTGCGGGTGCGGCGCCGTTGCCGGGGCTCTGCCCCGGACCCCGCGCCTCAAACGCCGGCGGGGCTGGATCGGCGGTGCTCTGCCCCGGACCCCGCGCCTCAAACGCCGGCGGGGCTGGGAGTGCGGCTCGGACGATGGTGGGGGTGGGAGTGCGGCTCGGACGCCGGCGGGGCTCGGCGTGCGGCTCGGATGCCGGTGGGGGTGGGAGTGCGGGTGGGGTCTGGCCGGCGGTGGGGGCGAATGTGGCTGGTCGGGGTGGTGACGGACACAGGTCGCGGGGACCCGATCGTGGGTATGCTCGCGGCCATGCCCCAGCCCCCTTCCGCCGCATCGTCGCGCGACGAACCCGTCATACGGGAGCGCGGTGACGCCTGCCCCGGTGCGCTGCGGCTGCACGCGGCGGACGACGGGTTCCTGGCGCGGGTCCGGGTGCCCGGCGGGCTGCTCACCGTTCCGCAGGCCGAGGCGTTGGCGCTCGCCGCCGACCGTTTCGGGGACGGACACCTGGAGCTGACCTCGCGCGGCAACGTGCAACTGCGCGGACTGGCCGACGGGTGCGGCGCCGGGCTCGCCGAGCTGCTGGACGGGGCCGGGCTGCTGCCCGCGCCGAGCCATGAGCGGGTGCGGAACATCGTGACCACGCCCCTGTCCGGCCTGGACGGATCGGACGGGTCGGACCGCCCCGACGCGTCCGTCTGGGCCGTGGAGTTCGACCGGTTGCTGTGCGCGAGCCCTTGGGCGGCCGCGCTGTCCGGGCGGTTCCTCTTCGCCTTCGACGACGGCCGCGGCGACGTGGCCGCGCTCGGCCCCGACGTGACCGTGCTCGGCCGCCCCGAGGGCCGGGCGCTGGTCCGGCTCGGCCGGGCCGCCGACGCCGTGGAACTCGCCGGGCAGGACGCCCCCCGGGCGGCGCTGCTGGCCGCCCGGTACTTCCTCGACGCCGCCGCCGAAGCCGGTACCCAGGCCTGGCGGGTGGCCGAACTGCCCGCCGAACACGCGCTGGAGGAAGACGAGTTCGGTCGGCGGCTCGATGCCGCCGGAATCGCCGGCGTGGCCGTACGCGCCGTCGCGTGGCCGTACGCGCCCCCGCCCCGGCCGGGGCGGTCGGCCGGGCGGGACGGCCGCGTCACCCTGTGCGTGCTGCCCCCGCTCGGCCGGCTCGACACCGCGCAGTGGCGGGTCCTGGTGCGGGTCGCGGACGAGGAGGGGAGCGGCCGGCTGCGCGTCACCCCGTGGCGCGGCGTCGTCCTGCCGGCGGTGGGCGGGCCCGGGCCCGCCCGCATCGAGGACGCCGGATTGGTCCTCACCTCCGACAGCCCCTGGGAGACCGTCACCGCCTGTACCGGCCGGCCCGGTTGCGTGAAATCCCTCGCCGACGTACGCGCCGACGCACGGGCCGTCGCCGACCGGGCGCGCGGTCCGCTGCCCGTGCACTGGTCCGGCTGCGAGCGCCGCTGCGGGCATCCGCGCGGCACCGCCTGGGTGGACCTGGTCGCCACCGGCTCCGGATACCGGCTCGCCGCCCCCGGCCGCCCCGTACGCGACGACGTACGGCCCTCCGAACTTGCCGCGGCACTCGCGGACGCCCGCACCGACCCCGACGTAGTGAAGAAATGAGCGAGTACACCGTGTTTGAGTACGAGAAGGACGGCGCGGCCATCTACCGCCAGTCCTTTGCCACGATCCGCGCCGAAGCGGACCTCTCCGGGCTGCCCGACACGGTCGCCCAGGTCGCGGTGCGCATGATCCACGCCTGCGGAATGACCGACCTCCCGCAGGACCTCGGGTACACCCCCGAGGTCGTGCTGCGCGCCCGCGCGGCGCTGGAGGCGGGCGCGCCGATCCTGTGCGACGTGCAGATGGTCGCCAGCGGTGTCACCCGTAAGCGGCTGCCCGCCGACAACGACGTGATCTGCACGCTCTCCGACCCGGCCGTACCGGAGCTCGCCGCGAAGATGGGCACCACGCGCAGCGCCGCCGCCCTGGAGGTCTGGCGTGACCGCGGTCTGCTGGAGGGCTCGGTCGTCGCCGTCGGCAACGCGCCGACCGCCCTGTTCCGGCTGCTGGAGATGATCGAGGAGGGCGCCCCGCGCCCGGCCGCCGTCATCGGCGTCCCCGTCGGCTTCATCGGCGCCGCCGAGTCCAAGGACGCCCTCGCCGCCCACCCCTCGGGTCTCGACCACCTGATCGTGCGCGGCCGGCGCGGCGGCAGCGCGATGGCCGCCGCCGCCCTCAACGCCATCGCGAGCGTGGCCGAATGAGCGCCACGAGCGGCATCGCCAAGGGGCGGCTGTACGGGGTCGGGCTCGGCCCGGGGGACCCGTCGCTGATGACCCTGCGCGCCGTCGAGGTGATCGCCGAGGCCGATGTCGTGGCCTACCACAGCGCCCGCCACGGCCGTTCCATCGCCCGCTCGATCGCCGCGAAGCACCTGCGCGCCGACCACATCGAGGAACCGCTGGTCTACCCGGTCACCACCGAGACCACCGACCACCCCGGCGGGTACCAGGGTGCGATGGAGGAGTTCTACGAGGCCGCCGCCGCCCGGCTCGCCGCGCACCTGGACGCCGGCCGGACCGTCGCCGTGCTCGCCGAGGGCGACCCGCTCTTCTACGGCTCGTACATGCACATGCACAAGCGGCTCGCCGACCGGTACGAGGCCGAGGTCATTCCCGGCGTCACCTCCGTGAGCGCCGCCGCCGCCCGGCTCGGCACCCCGCTCGTCGAGGGCGAGGAGGTCCTGACGATCCTCCCCGGCACCCTGCCGGAGGAGGAGCTGACCGCCCGCCTCGCCGCCACCGACTCGGCGGTCGTGATGAAGCTCGGCCGGACCTTCCCCGCCGTCCGCGGCGCGATGGAGAGCAGCGGCCGGCTCGCCGAGGCCCGCTACGTCGAGCGCGCCACCATGGCGGGCGAGCGCACCGGGCTGCTCGCCGACATCGAGGCCGACAGCGTGCCGTACTTCGCCGTCGCCGTGCTCCCCAGCCGCATCGGCAACCCGGGCAGCGTTCCGTCCGGCCCCGGCGAGGTCGTCGTCGTGGGCACCGGCCCGGCCGGGCCGCTCTGGCTCACCCCGCAGACCCGGCGCGCCCTCGCCGACGCCGAGGTGCTGGTCGGGTACACCACCTACCTGGACCGGGTGCCCGTCAAGCCGGGCCAGATCCGGCACGGCTCCGACAACAAGGTGGAGTCGGAGCGCGCCGAGTTCGCCCTCGACCTCGCCCGGCGCGGCAAGCGGGTGGCCGTGGTCTCCGGCGGCGACCCCGGTGTCTTCGCCATGGCCACGGCGGTCCTGGAGGTGGCCGGGCAGGCGGAGTACAAGGACGTGCCGGTACGGGTCCTGCCCGGGGTGACCGCGGCCAACGCGGCGGCCGCCGCGGCCGGTGCCCCGCTCGGCCACGACTACGCCACCATCTCGCTCTCGGACCGGCTCAAGCCCTGGGAGGTCATCG
The DNA here is from genome assembly GCF_043201215.1 of Streptomyces sp. NPDC048331. Lineage (NCBI taxonomy): Bacteria > Bacillati > Actinomycetota > Actinomycetes > Kitasatosporales > Streptomycetaceae > Streptomyces > Streptomyces sp. NPDC048331. The sequence goes on from NZ_JBICYT010000018.1 coordinate 48,519, forward strand.
CGGAGCGGCTGCGCGCGGCGGCCGCGGCCGACCTGGTGCTGGCCCTCTACAACCCCGGCTCGCGCAGCCGGACCTGGCAGGTGGCCCAGGCCCGGGAGCTGCTGCTGGAACTGCGGGCGCCCGAGACCCCGGTGGTCGTCGCGCGCGACGTGGGCGGCCCCGAGCAGTCGGTGCGGATCGTCACGCTCGCCGAACTGGAGCCGTCCGAGGTGGACATGCGCACGATCCTGCTGATCGGCTCCTCGCAGACGCAGGTCACCGAGCGGGCCGACGGGTCGAGGATCACCTGGACCCCGCGCCGCTACCCGTGACCGGGTGAGGCGGGACGGAGCGGTACACGGGGAAGGCCCGGTGCGAGGAGCGCACCGGGCCTTCGCCCGTCCGGTGGCGCCTCAGCGGGATCCGGACGCACCGCCCGCCGTCGCCGTGCCACGCTCCAGCCGGAACAGCACGTTCGGACGCAGCGGTCCTTCGGGCGCGTCGGGGTCGTCGAAGTCGTCGGCCGGGTTCCGGGTCATCCCGATCTTCCGCATCACCGCCTGGGAGCGGTGGTTGCCGGCCGTGGTGACGGCGAGGATCTCGGGGAGCCCGAGCGTGGCGAAGCCGTGGGCCGCCACCGCCCGTGCGGCCTCGGTGGCGTAGCCGAGTCCCCAGGAGGCCCGCGCGAGCCGCCAGCCGATCTCCACCCCGGTGAACGGCATGCCGTCGTCCACGTCGTCCATGCCCGCGAAGCCGATGAACTCACCCGTGTCCCGGACCTCCACGGCCCACCACCCGTAGCCCCGGCGGTCGAAGGCGGCCCGGAACCGCACCATCGAGGCCTCGCTCTGCTCCCGGGTGAGAGGGTCGCCGAGGTGCTCCCGTACCTCGGGATCGGCGTTCATCGCCGCCCAGGGGTCGAGGTCGGAGTCCCGCCAGGGGCGCAGGACGAGGCGTTCGGTGTGCAGTACGGTCATGCCGTCCACCCAACGGGACCCGGCACCGGCCGGCAATGCCTTTTCCCCAGGGCGAACCGGACCCTCGCTACCGGCCCCCACCCAGCCAGTCCTGGACGGCCTCGACAGATCCGGTCTCCGGTACGCCCTCGGGCACCGCCGGGCGGCGTACGACGAGCACCGGGATGCCGGCCTCGCGAGCCGCGGTGAGCTTGGGGGCCGTGGCCGAGCCACCGCTGTCCTTGGTGACCAGGACGTCGATCCGGTGCCGGGCGATCAGCTCCCGCTCGTCGTCCAGGGTGAACGGGCCCCGGTCCAGGAGTACTTCCAGGCGCGGCGGGACGGGAGCTGCCGGCGGGTCCACCGAACGCACCAGGAACCAGGTGTCGGTGAGGTGCGCGAAGGTGTGCAGGCCCATCCGGCCGGTCGTCAGGAACGCGCGGGAACCGAGGCCCGGCAGCCGCGCGGCCGCCTCCTCGAGGGACTCCACGAAGGTCCAGTCGTCGCCCGGCTCCGGCGTCCAGCCCGGCCGCCGCAGGGCCAGCAGCGGGACGCCCGTGAGGGCCGCCGCCTCGGCCGCGTGGAAGCTCATCCGCCCGGCGAAGGGGTGGGTGGCGTCCACGACGTGCGTGACGGCGTGGCCGACGATCCACGCCGCGAGGCCCTCGACGCCGCCGAAGCCGCCCACGCGGGTCTCGCCGGGCGGCAGCACGGGCGAGGACACCCGGCCCGCGAGCGAGGTGGTCACCTGGCACGCGGGGTCGGGCGCCAGCGCCTCCGCGAGGCGCCGGGCCTCCGTCGTGCCGCCCAGGATCAGGACGTGGCGGGCCGGGCGGGAGCCCGGTTCGGCGGACGGTTCAGCAGACATGCCGGTCACGCTCGGGCGAGTACAGGTGGCTGTCGCGGAACTGCTCCGCGCCGAGCGTGCGGCCCACCACGATGACGGCGGTGCGCACCAGCCCGTGCTCCTTCACCTGCGGGGCGATGTCGGCCAAGGTGCCGCGCAGGATCAACTCGTCGGGGCGGGAGGCCATCGCCACGACCGCCACCGGGCACTCGGCCCCGTAATGCGGCAGCAGTTCGTCGACGACCCGGTCCACGTAACGGGTGGCCAGGTGCAGCACCAGCAGCGCGCCGCTCCGGCCCAGCGTGGCCAGGTCCTCGCCGGGCGGCATCGGGGTGGCCTGCTGGGCGATCCGGGTCAGGATCACCGTCTGCCCGACGGTGGGGACGGTCAGCTCCCGCTTGAGGGCGGCGGCCGCCGCGGCGAAGGCGGGAACGCCCGGCACGACCTCGTAGGGGATGCCGGCCGCGTCGAGCCGACGCATCTGCTCCGCGACCGCGCTGAAGATCGACGGGTCGCCGGAGTGCAGCCGCGCCACGTCCTGGCCCGCCGCGTGGGCCCGTACGCACTCGGCGATGATCTCGTCGAGATCGAGCTGGGAGGTGTCGACCAGGCGGGCGTCCGCCGGGCATTCGGCCAGCAGCTCGCGCGGCACGAGGCTGCCCGCGTACAGGCAGACGGGGGCGGCGGCCAGGGTGCGGGCGCCGCGCACCGTGATCAGGTCGGCGGCGCCGGGGCCCGCACCGATGAAGTACACGGTCATGTTCGATCCTTCTCCTCGGTCGACCCGGCGGTCGAGCCCTCCGACTTCGTCACTGACCACTGGGTGACCGGCATCGCCTGCCGCCAGCCCGTGAAACCGCCGACCGGCACGGCGTGCGCGACGGCCAGCTTCACCAGTTCGCCTCCGTGGCGCCGGTAACGCTCGGCGAGCACCGCCTCCGACTCCAGGGTGACGGTGTTGACCACGAGCCGGCCGCCGGGGGCCAGCGCCTCCCAGGCCGCGTCCAGCAGGCCGGGGGCCGTCAGCCCGCCGCCGATGAACACGGCGTCGGGGGCCGGCAGCCCGGCCAGGGCCTGCGGTGCGGCGCCGACGACCACGCGCAGGCCGGGGACGCCGAGCGCCGCCGCGTTACGGGCGATGCGCCCGGCCCGCTCCGGGACGCGCTCCACGGTCACCGCCCGGCACGAGGGGTGCGTACGCATCCACTCGATGCCGATGGAGCCGGAGCCGCCGCCGATGTCCCACAGCAGCTCGCCGGGGGCCGGGGCCAGCGCGCACAGGGTCGCGGCCCGGACATGGCGCTTGGTGAGCTGCCCGTCGTGTTCGTACGCGGCGTCCGGGAGGCCCGGGGTCGCGCCCAGGCGCGGCGCGCCGTGGGCGGGGTCGCGGCGACAGTCGACCGCGACGACGTTCAGGGGGTCGCCGGGTGCGTGGTTCCAGCCGTCGGCGTGGCCCTCGTACGCGTCCTCGCGCTCGGACCCGAGCTGTTCCAGCACCCGCATCCGGCTCGGGCCGAAGCCTCGTTCCCGCAGCAGCGCGGCGATCTCGCCCGGGGACGCCGCTCCGGCGCTGAGCACCAGCACCCGGCGCCCTTCGTGGAGCGCGGCCGCCAGCCGGGCCACCGGGCGGCCGACCACCGTGACCACCTCGGTGTCCTCCACCGGCCAGCCCAGGCGGGCGCAGGCGTAGGACACCGACGAGGGGTGCGGGTGGACCCGCAGGGACAGCGGCCCGAGCTCCTCGGCGAGGGCGCGGCCGATCCCGTAGAACATCGGGTCGCCGCTGGCCAGCACCGCGATCCGGCGGCCGGCGTGCTCGGCCATCAGCTTCGGCACGGCGGGCCGCAGCGGGCTCGGCCAGGCGACCCGCTCACCGGCGCACTCGGCGACCGGCAGCAGGTCGAGCTGGCGCGGCCCGCCGATCAGCACCTCGGCCGAGGTGAGTGCGCCGCGGCCGGCGGCGGAGAGCCCGGCCCAGCCGTCCGCGCCGAGGCCGACGACCGTCACGGGCAAAGGGGGCGGCGGGGAGCTCACGGCGCGGTTCCTCGGGGACGGGGGCGGGAGGGGTGAAGAGTGCGGACCGCCGCAGCCTACTGGCCTGCGGATCCGCGGCCCGCGCCGCCCCGGCCCCGGCCAGGCGGTACCTGCCGCACCCCCGGGCACTACCCTCGGTAACGCGTTCATCGGCCCGCGGTTCGGCCGGTTGGGGCGCCCGTCCGCTCCGGCGGGCCCGATGGACCCTCGACGACACGTCCGGCGAGCACTCGTGGGCCGCCTCGGAGAGGCTGACGGGAGTCTCGTACGCCGCCCTGCCGCGCTGAGCGGATCCCGCGGGCGCCCCGAAGTGAGTCCGCCCGCCCCCGGGTTGCCTCCGGGCGCCCCGGCTCGGGACTGCCGCGCGCGCCCCCTGCGCAGCAGAATCTGCGGCATGAACGACGACGAGCCGGACAACCACCCAGAATCCCGCGGCCGTCACGACCGCATCGTCCGTCCCGGCCCGGGGCCGGGACGGACCGGGCGGGTTCTCAGACGGGCTCGGGGCGCAGGGAGCGCCAGATGTGGTCGGGGAGGTAGCGGGCGGCCTCGGTGAGGTCGATCTCGTAGGTGCTGGACAGCCGGCGCCGGGCGGCTTCCGTGAGCGGGCCCATGACCAGCACCTCGACCACGGGCGCGGGGAGCGGGGCGATCTCCCCACGCTCCGTGCGCACCTCCAGCCACCGCATGACGGCCCCGAACTTCTCCGCCTTGGCCGCGCCGATCTCCTCGGCGTGGGCCACCAGGTACCCGGAATAGGCGGAGGCGTGCAGGAACAGCGCCATGTCCCGGTGTTCCTGGGTGAATTCCAGATAGGCCGTCACCCACGCCCGCACCCCGGTGCGGGCGGTTCGGCACCGGGTGAGGGCGGAGACCATCCGGTCGCACAGCTCGTCCATGCACCGGATGTAGAGGGCGGCGGCGAGGCCGTCGAAGCTGCCGAAGTGGTGGTAGAGGCTGCCCAGGCTGACCCCGCCGGCCGAGACGACCGCGTTCACGGTGAAGCCCTGCTGGCCGGACTCGGCGAACACCCGCAGAGCCGTGGTCAGGAGCAGATCGACGGTGGCCTCGACACGCTGCTGCTCAGGAGACATGGTGCGGTGCCGTCGACGTGCGGCCCGATGCCCGAGATCCGTGCCGAAACCCGTGCCCGAACCCGTGCCGAAACCCGTGCCCGAACCCGTGCCGAGTCCGTGCCCGAATCCGAGCCCGAATCCGTGCCGACGAGCCTGGCAACAGGTGTCGGCGCCGCCGGGCGAGCGCTCAGGACGCCGTGGAGCGCTCGTACAGGGCGCGGACCGCCTCGCCGAAGCGGACGCAGTACGAGGTCTCCTCGTCCCCGCCCCCGTCCCGGCCTCCGATCACCCCGATCAGGGTGCTGCGGCCGGTCAGCACCGGACCGCCGCTGGTGCCGTTGGGTACGTCCGCACAGTCCAGGCGCACCTGCGTCGGCCCGGCCGGCACGGCCGTGTTCCGGCACTCCAGCGGCTGCTCGGCGTAGTTCGGATAACCCATGAGCCGGGCGGGAGCCGGTAGTTCGGTTCCGAAATCCATGGTCATGGCCCCCGTGACGTCCTCCAGCCGCTGGCCCGGATATCCCGGCCGGCGCAGCCGGAGCAGGGCCACGTCGTGGTCGGGGTCCTGGTCGCGCGTCCAGCGCGGGTCCACATCGATCCGGGTCGGCACCCATATGCCGAACGGGGCCACCCCGTCCTGGTAGCCGGGCGCGAAGGCCAGGTTGGTCCGGAAGCCGCCGCCGTACACGCAGTGCGCGGCGGTGACGGCGAGGTCGCCGCGCGGGGAGTGGACCACGACGGCCGAGCAGTGGTGGTCGGGGTCGCCGTCGCCGCCCGGGGAGAACAGCGCGCCCACGGTGGGCTCGGCCGGCGCGGGCCCGGCCTCCAGGGGGTCGGAGGGCTGCCACCCGGCGTAACGCCAGTCCGCCGTGCCGCCCTCGTCGTGGAAGGCCTCGCCGTCCTTCGGCGGCTCCGGGTCCTCGCGCACGATCCCGTCCAGCACCGCGGCCGCCGTCTTGTCGGCGCGCTCGGGGTCCTGCTGGTAGACGCCTTGCGTCGGATCGCCGTCCGCGCGGGTGGCGGCGATGCCGCGCAGCTCCCAGGCGACGTAGCCGACGCCCGCGAGGACCACGGTGCACAGCAGGCCGACGGCCATGGAGCCTCGCGGGGCGGACCGGCGGCCCTGCCTCCGTTCCCGCCCGTCAACCTTGCCGACCATGTGTTCTCCCGCCCCAGACGCCTTCGGACTCTTCGTTCGATGGGGGAGTGGCGGCCCGGGTTCCGAAGGGAGGACGTGTCCGTGCTCACAGCTCCCGCCGCCGATTCCCCGGGCGGCGGCCACCGATCCGCCCGCGCACGCCGAACTCGACGTTCCATGGCCGCTGTTACCCCCGTCGGGCTATGGTGCCGGGCGGGGGGACGACTGCGCGAGGGGGGCCGGGCTGCGATGCGTTTTCTCTTTGTCCACGGTACGGGGGTACGGCGCGAGCGGCACGACCGGTTGTTCGCCCTGGTCCGGGAACGGCTGACGGCCGGATTCCGTGGCGCGGCCGTCGACTCCTGCTACTGGGGCGACCGGTTCGGCGCGACCCTCGGCGCCGGCGGCCGCTCGGTACCGGGCCTGCGCCCCGGTCCGCAAGGCGCCGCACCCGACCCCGTGGACGAGGAGACGGCCGAGTGGGCGCTGCTGCTCGCCGACCCGCTGTGCGAGCTACGGGTCCTGGCCGAGGTCGGCCGGCCGGGCGCCGGCGGACACGACCGCGGACGCGACGGCGGACACGGGGCCGACGCCCACGCCGACGAGGCCGCGGACCACGAGGACGACTTCGCGATGCCCGGCGTACAGGCCGCCGGAGCCCGGGTGCTCGCCCTGCTCGGAGCCTTACCGCCCGCACCGCCACGGACCGGGGACGAACTCGGGGCCCTGCTGCACGGCACCGGCCTCGCCGCGGGCTACGCCGCCGCCCTGGACTCCACCGCCGACTCCGCCGAAGCGGCCCGGGCCGCCGCCCGCGCCGCCGACGAGCCGCAGGCCCGCGAGTTGGCCACCGCCCTGGCCCGGGCCGTGACCGCCGCCGCGCTCGCCACCGCCGCCACCGACGGGGCCGACTGCACCGCCGCCGAACGCGACCGCCTCGTCGAGCTGCTCACCACCCGCCTCGGCGGCGACGGCCGGGTACCCGGCGCCCGCGCGGCCGCCGTCCTCGGCCGGCTCGCCCTACGGGTCACCACCCAGCCGCTCCTCGACGCCCGGCGCGGCTCCCTCACCGTCGGGGCCACCCCCGTGCTCGGCGACATCCTGCGCTACCAGTCCCGCGGCCACGAACTCCGCGCGTTCCTGCACGCGCGGATCACCGCCGATCCGGGACCGACCGTACTCATCGGCCACAGCCTCGGCGGGGTCGCGCTGGTGGACCTGCTCGCCCTCGCCGCCGCCCGCGGCGAGGCCGTCCCCGGGGCCGAGCTGCTGGTCACCGTCGGCTCCCAGGCCCCGTTCCTCCACGAACTGGGCGCGCTGACCGCACTCGAACCCGGCGCGAAGCTCCCGTACGGCTTCCCGCGCTGGCTCAACGTCTACGACCGGCACGACGTGCTCTCCTACCTCGCGGAACCCGTCTTCCCCGGTGACGCGCGCGTCACCGACCACGAGGTCCGCAGCCGCCAACCCTTCCCGGCCTGCCACAGCGCCTACTGGAAACAGGACGCCCTCTACGAGCGGATCGAACAGGCGGTGACCGAGGCGGAGATCGGGTGACTCCCGCCGACTTCCTGCCCCCGGCCCTCGGACCGCAGCGCACCTTCGCGCTCGTCGCCGGGGTCGAGCGCTACGACATCAGCCACCGCTGGAACCTACGCGGTCCGGCCCGCGACGCCCTGCGCTTCGCCCGATGGCTGACCGGCCCGGCCGAGGTGCCGCCCGGCAACGTCCGGCTGCTGCTCTCCCCGCTCGACGAACCGGGCGACCTCGACTGGACGGACGCCCCGGCGATGACCGCCCTGCGCACGGCCTACCGGCCGGCGACCGAGGAGAACGTCAAATCGGCGCTCCTCGACGAACTCCCGCAGTGCGACGGCGACCTGCTCTGGATCTTCTGGGCCGGACACGGCTACCTCGGACCGCGCCAGGAGCTGATGCTGCCCTGCGCCGACGCCCGACCCAGCCAGATCCGGCACCTCAACCTCGACTCGGCGCTGCGCTGGTGGCGGACCGACCTCGTCAAACAGCGCCGCTTCCCGCTCCAGGCCGCACTCGTCGACTCCTGCCGGGTCGACGCGCCCCGCGACACCCGCTGGAACTTCGGCAACACCGACTACGGGGGCGGGAGTTCCGTGCCGGGCCGCAGACAGTTCCGGCTCTACGCCTCCCGCGAGGGCGAGGTCGCGCAGAACGACGCCGAGCGCGGCGCCGGCCGGTTCACCGAGGCCCTGCTCGGCGAACTGGGCGGACGTTCCGTACGGGAGAGCGTGAGCGGACTGCCCGGCGCCGCCCTCAGCATCCACCGCACCTTCCAGGAGCTGCGCGAGCGCGGAGAGGGCTGGCAGCTGCCGCAGTTCATCGTCGACCGGGACTGGGACGCCTGCTCCTTCCTGGAGGACGAACCGTCCCGGTCCGTACTGCCCCGGGCCGCCAGGCTCGACCAGGCGGCCTGGGACGGCCTCGGTGAGCTGTTCGAGGGCCGCGAGCTGCCCCGCTGCGCCTATGAGGCCTACGCCTGGGCGTTCAAGGCGGCCGGCTGCACCACTCCGGCGCACGGCGGCCTGCCGGGGGACAACCTGCTGGAGGTGGTCCAGGACCTGGACGAGCGCCAGGGCGGCCGTGGCGGGATGCCGCTGGCCGTGCCCTTCGTACGGTTCCTCGCGGACCGGGTCGCCGCCGGGGGCGACGCGCCATGGGCGGACCGGCTCGGGGACTGGGTGCGGGCCACCCGGTCGCGCCTCGACCTCCCGGTGCTGCCCCCGCCCCCGCCGCCCGCCCGGCGTACGGTCGTGCACGTCCGGCTGGAGACACCGCCGGGCGGGGAGGCCGGATTCCTGGCTCGGATATGGCTGCGGGGCGAACGGGTTCGCCACATATGGGAGTCGGAGGGGCCGCCGATCGCGCTGGACCGGGTGCGGGAGGAGCTCGTACGACAACTCGCCCTCATCGGCGGCGCGTCGGAGCCCGACGGCGTGGCCGGGGCCGGGCGGCGGGCGTACACCGTGGTGGACCGCGTCGAGTTCCACGTGCCGTACGAACTGCTCGACATCGACTTCGACCAGTGGCCGGTACCCCGCGGCCCGGCCGGCCGGCGCCGCGCCCTCGGTCTGCTCCACCAAGTGGTGGTGCGCTGCCCGCAGGAGCGGACGGACACCCGGGCCGAGTGGCACGGCACCTGGCGCTGGCTGCACGCCCAGGGCGGTCGGCACCCCGACGCGGTCCGGGTCGTCACGGACGACGAGGTCACCGACGCGCTCGGCATGGAACTGGCCGCGCAACCGCCGCCCGCCTGCGTCCTCGGGCACACCACGGCCGCCCCGCACGCCGGGCTGCTGGAAGCCGTGCTCGAAGGCGGGCTCCCGGTCGCCGTATGGCGGCGCGGCGGCGGCCTGCCCGCGCCCGCCCTCCTCGACCTGCTGGCCCCGGCCGGGCCGGACGGCCGCCCCGACCCCGGCGCGCTGGACGTCCTGGACCTCCCCGCACGCGTGCGGGAGGTGCGCCGGGCGGCCGCCGGTGCCGCGGCGGGAGCCGCACGCGCCGCCGGAGGATCCCTGCGCGCCGATCAACCACTCTCAGGGGGAGACCAGTTGGTGCTGCTGTGGGACGATCCCGACGACATGCCGGGCCTCCGGTCCCTGACCTGACCCCGACCACCGACCGACGGCGGAACCGAAGATGGAGGCAGAGGCAGTGGTGAAGGACTGGTGGCTGTACCACGGGACCGGCGAGGGCGCGGACCGGCGTGCCCGCCTGGAGGCCGGATTCCCGCCACCCTGGCGGGACTTCACCGGCGCACCCGACCCCGGATACGCGCCGCCGGGGTGCGCGGGAGCGGCCTGGGAGCGCACCTGGCGGCGCGGCGAGGGCTACGTACCCGACGAGCCGGAGAAGGACGTGGTCAACACGGCCCTGCACCTGCGCAGGCCGCTGCTCGTCACCGGGAAACCGGGCGTCGGCAAGTCCACGCTCGCCTACAGCATCGCCTCCGACCTGAACCTGGGGCCCGTACTGCACTGGCCGATCACCAGCCGGACCGTACTGCGGGACGGACTGTACCTGTACGACGCCATCGGCCGCCTCCAGGAGGCCGGGCTGGAGCAACTGCGCACACCGGGCGCACCGCCCACCGCGGCAGCGACCGGGGCCACGACCGGGGGCGGATCCGCGCCCGCGCCCCCGCGGGACGTGCCCTCCGCGCCCTCGATCTCCCGCTATCTGCGCCTCGGCCCCCTCGGTACCGCCCTGCTCCCGCAGGACCGCCCCCGCGTGCTGCTCGTCGACGAGATCGACAAGAGCGACATCGACCTCCCCGGCGACCTCCTCACCGTCTTCGAGGACGGCGGCTTCCTCATCCCCGAACTCGCCCGCCTCGCCCAGGAGGACCCCACCGTCGCCATCGGCACCGACGACGACCCCGACGCGGTCGTCCGCATCACCCAGGGCCGCGTCCAGTGCCGCTACTTCCCCATCGTCGTCCTCACCAGCAACGGCGAACGCGACTTCCCGCCCGCCTTCCTGCGCCGCTGCGTCCGCCTCCACCTGGAGCCGCCCGGGCCGGACAAGCTCGCCCGCATCGTGCGCCGCCGGCTCGGTGTCGACATCGATTCCGGCGAGGAGTACCAGGACCTCGTCCAGGCCTTCCTCGACCGCGGTGAGGACGGCGACCTGGCCACCGACCAGCTCCTGAACGCCATCCAACTCCGCCTCGCCGGCGCCTGGTCCGCGCCCGCGGACCGCGAACGCTTCCTCGCCACCGTCATGCAGCACCTGACCGGGCCCACGGCGTGATCGACAGGCTGCTCGCGGCCCTCGCCGACGGCCCGGACGGCGCCGACGGCAGCGTCCCGAGCACCGGCATCGGGGCGGAGGAGATCGCCGACATCCTGTGGCTCGCGGCTCGCGTGGACCCCGCCGGGGCCCACCCGCCCGAGGAGCCCGGCGCCGACCCGCCGGCCGGCCGGCCGCCGCCCGACCCGTCCGCGCCCGAGCCCGGCGCCACCCCCGGGGCGGTCGCCCCGGCCGACGGCGAGCCGCCCGTCCAGCTCTTCCCGGCCGTCCGCCGCGACCCCGCCGGGAAACCGGCCGACGACGCCACGGAACGCCGAGGCTCCCCGCTGCGACTGCCCCGGGCCGCCTCCCTCGACGACCCGCTCGCCCTCATGCGCTCCCTGCGACCCGTCGGTCGACGCTCCATCGGCGGCCCCGGGGAGGAACTGGACGAGCAGCTCACCGTGGAGCGCAGCATCGAACGGATGGTGACGACCCCGGTCCTGCGCCCCGCCGAGAGCCGCTGGCTGGACCTGGCCCTGGTCGTCGACACCCACCACTCCATGCTGCTCTGGTCGGACCACGTGGACGAGATCCGCCGCGTCCTCACCCGCAGCGGGGTCTTCCGGGACGTGCGGACCTGGCAACTGACCGGCACCGGCCCCGGCGCCACCCCGATGGTCACCCGCGGCCACGGCGGCCCGCCCCGCAACCCCCTGGAACTGGCCGACCCGGCCGGCCGCCGGCTGATCCTCGTCCTCTCCGACACCGTGGCGGGCGGCTGGCGGGAGGACCCGATGCGGAGCATGCTCCGGCACTGGTGCGCCCACAACGCCGTGGCCGTACTGAACGTCCTGCCCGAACGGCTCTGGACACGCGGCGCCGTCCGACCCGTCCCCTTCGCCGTCCGCGCCGACCGACCGGCCGCCGCCACCCGCTCCTGGCAGCGTGTGCCGGCCGCCCGCCGCGCCCGCGCGGGACGGCGCCGCACCACGGGCTCGCCCGTCGTCCCCGTGGTGCCCCTGGTTCCCGTGGTCGGGGTCGCCTCCGGCAGCCTGGCCCGGCTGGTGCGGGTGGTCTCCGGGGACGGCCGGTGGCGGCGCCTGGCCTGCCTGCGCCTGGATCCGGAACCCGCCGCCCCGAACGCCCCGGAGGATCCCGGACCCGGCGTCGGCCGCAGCGCCCTCGACGTGGTGGAACGCTTCCGGGCGGGCGCCTCGCCGACGGCCCAGCAGTTGGCCGCCCACCTGGCCGCCGTACCGCTGACCCTGCCCGTGATGACCCTCGTCCGGCGTTCCCTGCTGCGTGACTCGGAGCACGGTCACCTCGCGGAAGTCGCGCTCGGCGGGCTGTTCGAGCCCTGGGAGGACGAACGGGACCCGGGGGACGTGGAGTTCGAGTTCCTGCCCGGCGTGCGGGAGGCACTGCTCGGCTCGCAACTGCGCGGGGACGTGGCCGCCGTCCGGGAGCTGGTACGGCGCCGAGTCTGGGAGTTCATGTCCCGCAACCGGAGTCCCGGCCCGGACTTCTCCGCCACCCGCGTCACCACGGGCCGGGAGGGCGTGCGCCGGGTGGCCGAGGGCACGCTGCCCTTCGCGGCGCGGCCCCCGCGGGAGCCGGGCCTGGCCGGCCGGGTCGTCCGGGTCCGCCACGACGCCGCGCCCGAGCCCCAGGAGGTCGGCACCCTGCTGACGCCGAGGCTGGTCCTCACGGTCGGCGACGCGCAGCCCGCGCCGGGCGCGGTGGCCTGGGTGCGGCCCGCCGACCGGGAGATCCCCTGCCGCACGGTGTGGTCCGACGACGCGGCACCCCGGATGCTGCTGCTCCGGGCCGACGAGGACCTGGTGGACCCGGCCGTCTGCGCGGAGCCGCTGCCGTGGCTCCCCGCGGCCCGTCACTCGGCCCGGGTCCGGATCGACGGCCGCACCGACCAGGGGGAACCGGTTTCCCTGACGGGCGAGGTGGTCCCGCACGACGGCGACCTCAACGGCGAGATCGTCCGGTTGTCGGCCGAGCCGGAGAACTGGACGCACTACCGCGGCGGCCCGGTCTCCCGCAACGGCGCCCTGATCGGTGTCGTCCACTCGGTCTGGCCCAACCGCCTGGTGTTCCTGCTGACCGATGCGCTGATGGAACAGCCGGGCTTCCGTGCCGTGCTGGCGGATTCCGGGCCGGCGGCCGACCCGGAGACCGGCGTGTGCCTGGCGGTGCTGCCCGGCCCCGACGGCGTGTACCCGGCCGGCGGTCCGGCCAACGCGTACACGCAGGCCCTGCTGATCGAGCTCATGGCGGACGCGGGGGTCACCGGGCGGCTGACCGGAGGCGAGGGGAACGATCCGCTCATCGTCACGCTCGCCGAGCCGGGCGCCCACGCCACGGCGGGTCGGCTCCTGTTCGAACTGCCCGGGGTCATGACCCGGTTCGGATTCCGGCGCCTGGACGGTCTGCACCCCTCCCTCGGCGTCGCCGTGGGAAGGGGCGCGGACGAGGCCGCCCGGCTGGTGCGGCACCCGGCGATCGCGGACCGGTTGGGACGGACGGTGCGCCCGGGGGCGCTCGTCCTCGCCGTGTCCCACCGCCTGCACGAGGAGCTGGGCGACATGATCGGCTCGCCCGCTCGGCTCGCGCTGCACCGGGTGGGCGGCGCCGACGAGGGCTGGGTGTGCGCCGACGACCACGCGCCCACCGGGGTGCTCGCGCAGGTGCTGGCCGAGGCGGGCGCGCTCCTGGACGAGGGCGTCGGCTGGCCGGTCTGTGGATCGGGGGCCTCACCGGCCGACCCGCAGACCTGCATCGGCATCCGGCTGCCGGGGTACGAGCGGTGCCTGGCCCATCTGGAGGTCGAGGACCAGGAGACCTACCTCGGGGCGTTGTCACCGGGGGCCCCGGTGGACCTCCGGGGCACCACTTTCGAACACGGGCTGCTCCCACGATTGTTGCGGGCGCTGAGTGCTCATCCGTCGGGACCTACGAGGTTGGGCCCGGCGGACTTCGACCGGGCGCACTTCGTGGACGGCTGGAACCGGGTGGACGTCGAGTTCACCGACCGCGCCTCCTTCACCCGGGCCGTGTTCGGCAGCCGAGCGGCCTTCGTGGGAGCGACCTTCGCCGGGCCGGTCTCCTTCGACGGCTCGGTGTTCCACGACGGCACCGCCTTCGACCGGAGCCGTTTCCACGGGGCGGGTCGGTTCCGTCGTACGGTCTTCCGCGGCCCGGCGGCCTACACGAACGCCGTGTTCGCCGGCGAGGTGTCCTTCGCGCGGGCCGTGCTGGAGGATGCCGCGGACCTGAGCGCCATGCACGTGACCGGCGCGGCCGACCTCTCGGGCACCGTCTTCCGCGGCCGGGTCAGGCTGAGCGGAACCAGGTTCGTCGGTCCCGTCTCCTTCGCGGCCGCGACCTGGGAACGTGACCTCACGAGTTCCGACACCACGTTCGAGCAGCCGGTGGACTTCCGGGGCGCCCTGTTCCGTGGCGGGGTCCACTTCCAGGGCGTGCGCTTCAAGAGCGACCCGCAGCCCCCTCTCCCCGGCTGGCCGGAACGCTGGAGCGCCGAGGAGCGCCCGTACGGGGGCCGGGACATCCGGCTGATCGCAGGCGGCGCCTGAGGGGGCGGACCGGCGTTCAGGACCCGGTGTGCGAGGCCTCCAGTCGCCGCTCCGGACGGTCCGGCCGGTCGGGCGCGGGTGGCAGGCTCGCTTCGATCTCGTCCAGGGCCCGGCGGGCCGTGGCGAGCCGCGCCCGGACGTCGGGCTCCGCGCCCGGCGCCGGGGCGCGCTTCGCCTCGTCCTCCATCTCGCGTGCCTCGTCGAGAGAGTTGAGGACCACGCCGATGAGCACGTTCACCAGCACGAAGGAGGCGAGCAGCGCGTAGGAGGCGTAGTAGATGATGCTCAGCCGCGAGATCTGCAACCCCGCGCGGACGGCGTCCGTCAGGCCGTCGAGCGTGGTCAGCAGGAAGAGGGTGAGCATCGCGCGGCCCACCGAGCCGTAGTGCCCGGGGTCCGACCTCGCGAAGCAGACCCAGCCGACCATGGCGTACACGTACAGCACCAGCGCGCCGACGAACAGGAAGCTGGCGGTGCCCGGCAGGCTGCGGCCCACCGCGATCAGCAGGATGCGCAGGTGCGGGAGGAAGCGGGCGGTGCGCAGGACCCGGGCCAGGCGGAGCAGCCGCAGCAGGGTGGTGTTCTCGCGGACGAGCGGGACGAAGGCGGAGGCGACGACCGCGAGGTCGAAGAGGTTCCACGGGTCGCGGAAGAATGCTTTCGGCCGGTCCGCGCAGGCGCCGACGCGCAGCAGCATCTCCAGGGTGAACAGGGCCAGGCAGCAGTTCTCCGCGCCCTGGAGCACGGGCCGGTACTCCGTGGCGAGGCCGCTGTAGGTCTCCACCCCCATCAACGCGGCGTTGAACAGGATCGCGCAGAAGACGACCATCCCGAAGGCGGGGGCCTCCGTGGCCACCCGGCATCGGGCTGCCAGCTTCATCCGACCGCGTCCGGCCGGCCTCGGGTGTGTCATCGTGCTCCTCGTACTCTCGTCTGAGCCGCGGGCGAAACGGCGGCCCACCCCTCTAACGCCCCACCGTCGATCGGGTTTCACCTCTTTTCGTCCCCAATGCGCCGCACCGTGAGCGGGAACGTGCGAACCCGGACCGGCCCGACGAGCGGGCCGTTCGGCGGGCGCCACCAGGGAGGCCGCGGCCACGTCGGGTGTGACCGGGGCCGGTTCGGAAGGGTGCCCCGGCACGGCCTCCAGCGGACGGACACGGGTCGACACCCGCTCGACGCGGGCGATCTCCCGGGGTGTCAGGGGCAGTCGCTCGGCGAACCCGGATGGATCCGAGTCCTCCCCCCTCACCATCTTCAGCCCCCGCCGGTCGCCGCATCGGCTGCCGCGTGAGGCTACGGCGACGTACCGCCGCAGGCGTCACGCGGCGTACGGAATATCCGGCGAACCGGACGCTCCGAATCCGATGAGCGTGCCGAAGGAATTCCCGAGCCGTGACCGCCGCGGGGCATTTCCTGCCCCCTCCAGGCAAAGCCCGTCGATTTCCGTTTCGCCGCCCGAAATGAATTCCTGCAATTGCGCGCCTCCGGGCGCGACATGCGCAGGGGGCAAGGGGCCGCAGGCGAGGTGGGGCACAGAATTCACGCGAGGTCAAACACCTGCTGGGAATTGACAGAACACTGGTCGGCATGCCCTCGATACGTCGGGAAATCGTCGAATGCCATCGGTCGTGCGGTAATTGACATACGTCTGATCGATTGCTTACGGTCCGTTCGTCAGGTTTTCCGGACCGCGCCCGAAGGTATTCATGACCGCATCCGCATCCGCATCCGCATCCGCATCCGTATCCACGTCGCCGAGGTCCGGTACCCCGCTGCCCGAGGGGCCGTCGGAGACCCAGGCCACCTACCTGCCCGACCGGCACATGTTCGCCCTGTGGCACTGGGGCGGCGCCCCCGTGCGAGCGGTCCCACCGGTCGGTGAGGTCGAGTCCGTTCCCCTGGTGGTGCCCACGCCGGACCTCGGCGGGCTCACGGTGTCCGACGTCGACTGCGTGCTGATCGAACCGGAGCGGCTCGCGGACGTGCCCCTCGACGCGCCCGGCCGGTCGGTGAAGGCGTGGCGGTCGTGGATCGCGGGCGGCGAATCGGCTCTGCCGATCGCCGCGCACGCGGTCCCCGACGCCACCGGGGTCGCCGTGACGACGGCGGAGCACGCGGGCGGCGTCTTCCGCCGTACCACCTCGACGGCGGGAGAGATGCGCGCGGTCCTCACCGCCGACCTGCGGCCTTACCAGGTGCGCGGGGTGAGTTGGCTGCGCGAGACCGTCGCCACGCACGGCGGTGCGGTGCTGGCCGACGAGATGGGACTCGGCAAGACCTTGCAGACCATCGGTTGGCTCGCCGGACACGCCGCACAGGCGCCGCACCTGGTCGTCTGCCCCACCTCGTTGGTGGGGAACTGGGCGCACGAGATCAGGCGGTTCGCCCCCGGACTGCGGACCGTGACCTGGCGCGGCGGGCCGCTGCCCGAGGTGGAGAGCGGCACCGTGGTGCTCACCGGTTACCCCACCCTGCGCGCGCACGGCCCGGCCCTGGCGGGGATCCGGTGGAGCGCCGCGGTCTTCGACGAGGCACAGGTCCTGAAGAACCCCCGTACCCAGGTGTCGAAGGCCGCCCGCACCATCACGGCCGACGCGCGGATCGCCCTGACCGGAACGCCCGTGGAGAATCACCTCGACGAGCTGTGGGCCCTGCTCGATCTGGTCGCACCGCACCTGTTCGCGAACCGGACGCAGTTCCGCCGTCGCTTCGTGCGGCCGATCGCGGAGGGCTCCCGGACCGCTTCCGCCCGGTTGCGCGGGGCCATCGAGCCGGTCGTGCTGATGCGGAAGAAGTCCCAGGTGGCGGGGTCCCTACCGGACAAGATCCAGGCCGATCTCCTCTGCGACCTCAGCGAGGAGCAGGAGCGGCTGTACGACCGGCTGTTGGACCAGGTCGTCGACGACGGCTTCGGCAGCGGCGCCGGGCGGCAGACCAAGGTGCTCGCCGTCCTGACGGCGCTCAAGCAGGTCTGCAACCACCCGGGCCTGATCACGGACGACCTCGGTGAACTGGCGGGCCGGTCGGGCAAGCTCGACCTGTGCACCGACATCGTGGCCGCCAACCTGGCGAACGAGGCTCCGACCCTCGTCTTCACCCAGTACCGGCAGACCGGTGAGCTGCTGGTCCGGCACTTCGCCGAACGGTTCGGGCTGAGTGCGCCGTTCTTCCACGGCGGCCTGGACCAGGAGCGACGGGCCGACATCGTCCGCCGGTTCCAGTCCGACGACGGTCCGAAGGTGCTCGTCCTCAGCCTGAAGGCAGGGGGCACCGGCCTCACGCTCACCCGCGCGGCCGACGTCATCCACTTCGACCGGTGGTGGAACCCGGCCGTGGAGGCCCAGGCATCCGACCGGGTCCACCGGATCGGTCAGACCCGCACCGTCACCGTCACCACCCTGACCACCGGCACCACCGTCGAGGAGCACATCGCGGCCATGCACCACCGCAAGTCCGCGCTGTCGGACATGACCGAGCCGTCCGGCGTCGCCGAGCTGACCCGACTGGACGACGACCGTCTCATCGAGGTCCTGCGCCGGAAGCGGGTCGGTTGACATGGCCGACCACGACCACGGATACACGAAGTGGGGCAAGGACTGGGTCCGGTTCGCCGAGTCGTTGCGCCAGACCCGTCCCGATCCCCGGCTGCCGAGCGCCCGGCGCGCGGTACGCGACGGGAAGGTCCGGATCACGTTCGACCAGCGGACCGTGCGCGCCGTCGTGCACCGGGGCCGCGGCACCTCGGTGGTCACGATCGAGGTCGCGCCGATGTCGCCCGGGACGGCGGCCGAGATCTCCCGCCGGCTGGGCGGCGGCCGACCCCTGCTCACCGACGACCTGTACCGCGCGATCGTCGACGCGGGCCGTCCACCCGCACCGACCCTCGACCGCGTCCACTGTTCCTGCCCGACCGCCACCCCGCGGTGCGTCCATGAGCTGGCCGCCTACTACGACATGGCGCGGCGCATCGACGACGATCCCCGCGTCGCCCTCGATGTGCAGGGCTTCTCCCACGCTTCCTCGGCGGGTCGCGGCCAGGAGCCCGCCGAAGCGGTGCCGCAGCGTTGGATCGCACTCGACCGCCTCGATCCGGGCGCCTACTTCACTGCGGCCGAAGGGCCCGGCCGGCCCGAGGGGGAGCGGTGCGGGCCCGCCCGGAGGGCACGCGTCCGCACCACCCGCTGAGCCCTCCGACACCCCGCACCCTCCGGCCCCGACGGCCCCGTAGCAGCGCGAACACCCGCAGGGCCTGTCGGCCGCGGCGCGACCGCTCCTCGAAGGCCGTGCTGTCGAGCGTGTGCATGGCAGGAACTCGTTCCCGGCCGCCGGCCCGGTCCTTCCGCTCCCGACCGCCCGCGCCGATCCCACCGCCCCCGGGACGGGCTCAAGTGTGTTGCGTGAACAGTCGGTTGATCTGCGGGTGGTCCGAGCCGTCGGCGCATATGCTCGCCTCGTACACCCGCACTCCGTACATCCGTACATCGTGCACCTGTGCTTCCGTATGCCTCGCAGCCGTAAGGGGACCGCGCCGTGAGTGTCCGTATCCAACCCTCCTCCCAGGTCGACGAGAGCGCCGAACTCGGTGAGGGAACCACGATCTGGGATCTGGCACAGATCCGTGAGGAGGCCCGACTCGGGCGCGGGTGCATCGTGGGGCGCGGGGCGTACGTAGGGCCCGGCGTACGGATCGGTGACCACGTGAAGCTGCAGAACTACGCACTCGTCTACGAGCCCGCGGTCCTCGGCGACGGGGTCTTCATCGGCCCCGCGGCCGTGCTCACCAACGACTTCTACCCGCGCGCGGTCGACCCCGAGGGTCGGATCAAGCGGGGCGGCGACTGGGAGGCCGCCGGGGTCGTGGTCGCCGAGGGGGCCTCGCTCGGGGCCCGTTCGGTGTGCGTGGCCGGGGTGCGCGTCGGGCGCTGGGCGCTCGTCGCGGCCGGCGCCGTGGTGTCCAAGGACGTGCCGGACTTCGCGCTCGTCGCGGGCGTGCCGGCACGGCGGATCGGGTGGGTGGGCCGGGCCGGGGTCCGCCTGGTGGAGCGCGAGGGGGAGTCGGGTACGTGGGAGTGCCCGCGCACCGGAGCGCTGCACGACGAGAAGGACGGCACGCTCATCGAGCGAACCTGACGGAATGTCGGCGATTTAGAGAACCGGCATTTCCTCAAAACCGCAATCAACGAACATCCGCGGGCATAACGTGTCCCTGCACACGGGATCTGAGCAGGCAACAGGCCATGTTCAGTGGGGGGTTGTGTACGACGAGGCACCGGGGCAGTGCCATGGCCGGCGCGGGCACACCGCGACTGCCGGCACTGCCGTTCACGCGTGTCCCGGTCCGAGGCATCGCTGGGGGGATCCAGACGCGGCCTACGGACGGTTCGTGCCATCGGCGTGACATCGCCGCGGGCGCGGACGCCGTCATGCGCAGTCCCCCTCCACGGAGTGACGACCGCCAGGTCCGTCCGAGGAGAAGATCAGAGGGGGTAGGTGTGTTGGAGCCGTACAGCTCGGACATACGGGGTGCGGGGAGCACCAGGGGAATCGGGGTGGGGACCCGATGAACACCACACGATTAGAAGCACTGGCCCACGAGGACCGGTCGCTGCACGCCCTGGCCGAGCGGCTGCTCGCGCTGGCCGAGGCGGGGCTGCCGGCGATGTACCTGCCGGACGAGGAAACCTTCGTGTTCACCCGGGCCGGAGTCATCTCGCCCGAGGGGACACCTGTCCTGGAGCAGCGCGGAACGAGCATCCGGTACGCGGCGATCACCGCGCTGGGAGCCCGCTTCCTGCCCGAGGACCGGCAGCGCGCGCTCTTCGGCGGGCGCACCGCCGAGGAGTTCACGGGCCTGCTCGTGGAACGACTGCCCGGGGTGGTGAACCTCGGTGACGCGGCGCTCATCGCCTGGGCCGCCGCGGAGACCGGCCATCCCAAGCTGGCCGACGCCCTCGACCGGCTGGCCACGCTCGACGTACCCGGGCGACCGCGGTACACGGTCGAGGCGGCCTGGGTGCTCTCCGCGCTCACGGCCGCGCGCGCCGTGGTGGACGTGGAGGAGCGCCTCGCGGCGGCCCGCGTACGGCTGCTCGCGGCACGGGTCGGCGACAGCCCGCTCTTCCCGCACGCGACCGAGCCCGGGCTGGTCCCCGGCTACCGCTCCCACGTCGCCTGCTTCGCCGACCAGACCTATCCGCTGCAGGCACTGGCCCGGCTGCACGCGAGCGGCGACGACCCGCAGGCCCTCGCGGCCGCCGACGCCTGCGCCGCCCGCATCTGCGAGCTGCAGGGCGACGGCGGACAGTGGTGGTGGCACTACGACGCCCGCGCGGGCGGCGTGGTGGAGGGCTACCCGGTCTACAGCGTGCACCAGCACGCGATGGCCCCGACGGCACTGTTCGACCTGGCCGAGGCGGGCGGCACCGACTTCGGCGCGGCGATCCGCCGCGGGCTGCGCTGGATGACCGACGTGCCCGAACTCGCGGACCCCACCGGGAACCCGCGGGAGTCGATGATCCGCGAGGACTTCGGCGTCACCTGGCGCAAGGTCTACCGCGGCGACCCGAAGAAGGCCGTCCGGGCCGCCCGGGGGCTCACCACCCGGGTGGCACCGCACGCACGGCTCGCCCCGCTCGACCGGATCTTCCGACCCGGCGCCGTGGACCGCGAGTGCCGACCGTACGAGTTCGGCTGGATGCTCTTCGCCTGGCTCGGAGGGCCCCGGAGATGACACGACGACAGTCCCTCTTCGGCGTCCCGCTCGACCCGCTGACCATGGACGAGACCGTGCAACGCTGCCTGGACGCGGTGCGGCGCGGCGAACAGATCGAGATCGGCATGGTCAACGCGGCCAAGCTGGTCAACATGCGGCGCGACCCCCTCCTCGCCGAGGCGGTCGCCGGCTGCGACCTCGTCCTGGCCGACGGCCAGGCGGTGGTCTGGGCCGGCCGCGTGCTGGGCGTGCGACTGCCCGAACGCGTCGCCGGAATCGACCTGTTCATGCGACTGCTGGCCGCCGCGGAGGTGGCGGACATCCCCGTCTACCTGCTCGGGGCCCAGGAGGACGTCCTGGAGATGATGCTCGGGCAGATCTCCGAGCGCTTCCCGAAGCTCCGGGTGGCCGGCAGCCGTAACGGCTACTTCGGCGACGGTGACCAGGAGGACATCGCGGACGCCATCGCCGACAGCGAGGCGCGGCTGCTGTTCCTCGGCATGACCTCACCCAAGAAGGAGATCTTCACCGCCGGCTACGGCAAGCGCACGGGCGCACACGTCGTCCACGGCGTCGGCGGCTCCTTCGACATCCTCGCCGGCATCACCAAGCGGGCTCCCCTGGCCTGGCAGCGGATGGGACTCGAATGGTTCTACCGCACCCTCCAGGAGCCGCGCCGTCTCGGCAAGCGCTACCTCACCACCAACGCTGCCTTCCTCCTCATGACGGTCCGGGAACTCATCCACCGCACACCGTCCGCCCCTTCCGCGAACAGGAGTTACTGATGCGCGTCGTCGTCGTGGGACAGGGATACGTCGGACTTCCGCTGGCCATCAGGGCCGCCGAGGTCGGACACCAGGTGATCGGATACGACGTGGACACCCGGCGGGTCAAGAGCCTCGCCGCCGGTGAGTCCTACGTGGAGGACGTCTCCTCCGAACGGCTGGCCCGCGCGCTGGCGCGCGGCACCTACCGCCCCAGCGAACTGGCCCGGGACTGCGGCGGCTTCGACGTCGCCGTCGTCACCGTCCCGACACCCTTACAGGACGGAGCCCCCGACCTGCGCTACATCGAGGAGTCGGCGCACACCCTGGCCCGCTTCCTGCGCCCGGGTGCCACCGTCATCCTGGAGTCCACCACCTACCCGGGCACCACCGAGGAACTGTTCGCGCCCATCCTGGAGGACGGCTCCGGCCTCACCGCGGGCGAGGACTTCCACCTGGGCTACAGCCCCGAACGCATCGACCCGGGCAACACCGTCTGGGGCTTCCAGCAGACCCCCAAGGTGGTCTCCGGCGTCGACGCCCGCTCCCTGAAGGCCGTCGAGTCCTTCTACGGGGACCTCGTCGACACCACCGTGCCGGTGCGCTCCCCCAAGGAGGCCGAGCTGGCCAAACTGCTGGAGAACACCTTCCGCCACGTGAACATCGCCCTCGTCAACGAGATCGCGATGTTCGCCCGCCACCTGGACATCGACGTCTGGCAGGCCATCGAGGCGGCGTCCAGCAAGCCCTTCGGCTTCATGAAGTTCACCCCCGGCCCGGGCGTCGGAGGCCACTGCCTGCCGATCGACCCCTCGTACCTCAACTGGCGGGTGCAGCGCGAACTCGGCCAGAACTTCCGCTTCGTCGAACTCGCCAACGACATCAACAACCACATGCCCGAGTACGTGACGCGCCGCGTGATCGACGCGCTCAACGCCAAGCGCCGCTCCGTCAACGGGTCCAAGATCCTGCTGCTGGGACTCGCGTACAAGAAGAACACCGGCGACGCCCGCGAGTCGCCCGCCGTCCGCATCGCCCAACTGCTCCTCGACATGGGGGCCAAGGTCCGCGCGGCCGACCCCCACGTGGTCGAGAGCATCAAGGTCGACGCCCGCCTGGTGCGGGTCGAGCCGACCCGCAAGGAACTGGCGGCCGCCGACGTCGTGGTCCTGCTCACCGACCACGACTCCTTCGACTACCAGCAGGTCACCGAGCACGCCTCCTACGTCCTCGACTGCCGCAACCGGGTCTCCGGACCCACCGTGGAGGTGCTCTGACCCGTGACCAGGATCGTCGCCGTGGCCGGGGCCCGGCCCAACTACATGAAGATCAAACCGGTGATGGACGCACTGGAGCGCCGCGGCGCCGAGGTGATCCTCGTCCACACCGGGCAGCACTACGACGAGTCGATGAACGACGTGTTCTTCCGCGACCTCGGCATCCGCCCGCCCGACCGCTACCTGGGCGCCGGATCCGGCAGCCACGCCCAGCAGACCGGGCGGGTGATGGCCGCCTTCGAGCCGCTCGTCGAGGAACTCGCCCCGGACGCCGTGGTGGTGGTCGGTGACATCAACTCCACCCTGGCCTGCGCCCTGGTCACCGCGAAGGCCGGCCCCCTGCTGGCCCACGTGGAGGCCGGGCTGCGCAGTCGGGACTGGAGCATGCCCGAGGAGGTCAACCGGGTCGCCACCGACCGCCTCAGCGACTACCTGCTGGCCCCCTCGCCCGACGCCGCCGTGAACCTGCGGGCGGAGGGCTACCGGGAGGACCAGATCCACGTCGTCGGCAACGTCATGATCGACACACTGCTCGCCAACCTGGACCGGGCCAGGGAGTCGGACGTCCTGGACCGGTACGGGCTGACCCGGGGCGGCTACGGCCTGGTCACCCTGCACCGGCCGGCCAACGTGGACGACCCCGGGGCGCTGCGCGGCCTGCTGAAGGCGCTGGGCGAGATCGCCGACCGCTGCCCGCTGCTGCTGCCCGTGCACCCGCGGGCCGCCGAGCGGCTGTCCGAGCTGGGCGTGCCCGAAGGCATCCGGCTGGTCCCGGCCGCCGGATACCTCGACTTCATCGCCCTGCAGGACTCCGCCCGCGTGGTGCTCACCGACTCCGGGGGCATCCAGGAGGAGACCACCGCCCTGGGGGTGCCCTGCGTGACCCTGCGGGAGAACACCGAGCGCCCCATCACCGTGGAGGAGGGGACGAACGTGCTGGCGGGCACGGATCCGGAGCGCATCACGGCCACCGTGCACCGGGTCCTCGACGATCCGCCGGCGCCCCGCTGCCCCGCCCTCTGGGACGGCCGGGCGAGCGAGCGCATCGCCGCGGTCCTGCTCGACGGACCGCCCGCGCACACCAGGCCGCGCCCCACCGACCTCGTCCCGCGCGGGGCGGCCACCGAACAACAGCACGTGCTGTAAACGCAATTCGAGGGGGAAGACCATGGATCTCGCGGAGATCTGGCGGGTCATGCGCAGACGCTGGTACGTGCTGCTGCCTGGACTGCTGATCACGGCGGCGCTCACCGCCGCCGTGTACCTGCTGGTCCCGGTGGAGTACCGGTCGCAGAGCACGGTGACCCTGCTGAACTCGAAGAAGGCCACGGTGGCCTTCGACGGCAACCCCTTCCTGAGCACCCAGGCCTCGCTCACCGGGATGGCCGACGGCCTGGCCCGCAACCTCAACTCCGACGACGCCAAGAAGGACCTCAAGTCCCTCGGCGTCACCGGGGTGCACGAGGCGAAGATCGCCGACAACGCGCTCGGCCCCTACATGTGGCTGAGCGTCGTCGGGACCGACCAGGCCGCCGTGCTGAAGTCGGACGAGATCCTCACCACCTACGCGGAGAAGCGGCTGCTGGAGTTCCAGACCCAGCAGTCGGTGACCCCCGACGCCATGATCCGGATGGCCACGATCGTGCCTCCGCAGAAGCCGGAGGCCCAGACCAAGGCCAGGCTCCAGTTCCTGATCATGGCGGGCGCGCTGGGCTTCGTCCTCAGCCTGGTGGCCACCTTCTTCGTCGAGGCCCGGCGGCGCCGGGGGACCTCGCCCGGCAGGCACCGGCCCGCCCCCGGCGAAGGCGCCGAGAGCGGCGAGGGCGCCGATGCCGACGCCGGTGACCCGACGGCCACCCTGCGCATGACCGTCGCCCACCCGGCCGGCTCCGGCGCCGCCGGCTCCCGTACGGCCGGATCACCGTGACCGGCCCCGCGGCGGACACCGCGAGCGACACCACCCCGGCGGCGGCGCCTTCGCTGGGGCGCACGGTCGGCTCCGCGGCCAGGTGGAGCCTGATCAACACCGTGGTCATGCGTCTCGGCAACTTCGCGACCGGCATCGTCCTGGCCCGCTTCTTCCTGGGCCCCGAGGCCTGGGGCGTGTACGGGATCGCCCAGACCGTCCTGCTGGTCCTCCTCTCCGCGAACGAACTCGGCGTCTCGCTCGCGATCGTGCGCTGGGAGGGCGACCCCCGCCGCTTCGCCCCGACCGTCCTGACCCTCAGCGCCGCCTCCAGCTGCCTGCTGTACGCCGTACTGTTCGCGGTCGCCCCCGCGGTGGCGGGGGTGCTCGGCTCGCCCGAGGCCTCCGGCGTCCTCCGGGTGATGTGTCTGTGCGTGGTCCTCGACGGGCTCTCCCAGGTCCCCGCCGGCTTCCTCACCCGGGAGTTCGCGCAGGGCCGGCGGATGGCCGTCGACGGCCTCAACTTCGTCCTCAGCACCGCGGTCACCCTGCTGCTGGCCGTCCAGGGCTGGGGCGCCATGAGCTTCGCCTGGGGATCGGTGGTCGGCAACGTGGCCGCGCTCATCGGCTGCTGCCTCGCCGCACCCGGCACCCTGAAGTTCGGCTGGGACCCCGAACAGGCCCGAGCCCTCCTGAAGTTCGGGCTGCCGCTCGCCGGCGCCAGCATGCTCGCCCTCGGCGTGGTCAACGTGGACACCATGGTGGTGGGCTCGGCCCTGGACCCGCTGGCCCTCGGCTTCTACGTGCTCGCCTTCAACATCTCCGGCTGGCCCGTCCGCATCATCTCCGAGGCCGCCCGCCGCGTCTCCTTCGCGGGCTTCTCCCGGCTGGCCGACTCCCCACAGGCGCTGGCCGCCGGATTCGCCCGCGCGCTCGGCGTGGTGATGGCCGGCACCGTACCGATCTGCGTCCTGCTCGCCGCCCTCGCCGCCCCCGTCGTGGAACTGATCTACGGCGAACGATGGCTACCCGCCGCCCGGGCCCTGCCCTGGCTGATGGCGCTCGGCCTGGTCCGCATCGGCTGCGAACTCGCCTACGACTGCCTGGTTGCCATCGGCCACCGACGCTCGCTCATCGGCGTCCAGGGACTGTGGCTGATCATCCTGATCCCGGCCCTCGTGATCGGCGCCGACATCGGCGGGATCGTCGGAGTGGCCCAGGGGCACGTCCTCGTCGCCGGGATCGTCGTGGTCCCGGTGTTCCTCCTCGCCCTGCACCGCGGCGGCATCCGCCTGGGCACGGTCGCCCGGGCCTGCGCCTGGCCGCTGCTCGGCGGCGTGGTGATGGCCGCCGTACTCCTCCTCCTGGAGCGGTACCTGGGCAGCGGCGTCCTCGCGCTCCTGGCGACCGGAGCCGCCGGCACCCTCTGCTACGTCCTGTGCGTCCTGCCCGGCCGCGCCTTACTCAAAGGCTAGACAGCTGTGACCCAGCACCGAAGGCGCCTGACGGCGTGGCTGCTCGCGGGAGTGGTGCTCGCCGTCGTCCTCACCCTGTACCAGGCCGACCGCACCGCGGTGAGCGAGCACACGGCCGCCCCCGGCGCCACCGAGCCCGCCACCCCCTCCGGTACGGTCCCACCCCCGCCCACGGCGTCGGCCTCGCCGACCACCCCCGGCACACCCGCCCCGACCGCCTCGCCGTCGACGAGCGGATCGCCGCCCCCCACCCCCGCCTGCACCTCGCCCGGCACCTGCGGATTCCCCGACGCGAGCACCACCGGCCCACGGATCGAGCTGGAACGGCACGACACCGGGAACATGTCCGTCAAGCAGGACGGCACGGTCATCAAGGGCTGGGACATCCGCGGCTCCCTGGACATCTACGCCAACGACGTCACCGTCATCGACAGCAGGATCACCTCGACCAACTGGTGGGGGATCAACCTGCGGCCCGGATACAGCGGACTGAAGGTGCTGCACACCACGATCACCGCCGTCCCGGGCAAGGGCCCCGACAACGGAGGGGTCAACTACGCGGTCTCCAACATGGGCGGCAGCTCCATCGAGGTCGGCTGGTGCGACATCTCGGTGTTCGGCAACGCCCTGTCCATGGGACAGGGGGACCTGCACGACAACTACGTCCACGACATCGTCGCGTTCCGCAACCAGGGCGGCGAATGGCAGCACACCGACGCCGTCATCAGCGGGGGAGGCAACAAGGGACGGCTGACCATCCGCCGCAACACCCTGCTCAACTCCACGGCGGTGGACAAGGGCGCCACCGCGGCCGTCGGTCTCTTCGCCGACACCGGAGTGGTCTCCTCCGTGGTCGTCGACGGCAACTGGCTGGCCGGGGGAGCGTACGCCCTCTACGGCGGCGGCCCCGGCGCCACCGGCATCCAGGTCACGAACAACGTCTTCTCCACCCAGTACCACCCGGCCGCCGGGGCCTACGGCGCCGCCACCGCCTGGAACGCGTCCGGCGCCGGGAACGTGTGGAAGGGGAACCGCATGTCCGACGGCCGCCCCGTCGAACCCCCACCCGCCTCCTGACCACCGAGAGGACCGACAGGACATGATGCGCCGGATCGCGCGGGCCCCCTGGGGGCTGCTCAAGCGGATCTTCGGTTGGCTGGTGCTCTTCGAAGCCAGGAACAAGGTCCTGCTGGCCCCCTCCGCCCTGCGGCTACGCCGATTCGAGGACGCCGAGGCCCGCCGCCTCGCCGCCGACCTGGGCGAGCCCCCGGCCGCCCTGGTCGCCACCGTCATCCCCACCCACCGGCGCCCCGAGGCGCTACGGGCCGCGGTCCGCTCCGCCCTCGCCCAGACGGTCACCGACCAGGTGGTCATCGTCGTCGACGACGGCGCAGGCCTGCCCGAACTGCCGGCCGATCCACGGCTGTTCGCGGTCTCCCTGGCCCGCAACACGGCGACCGCGGGCGTCGTGCGCAACGTCGGGATCCGGCTGACCAGGTCGCGCTACGTGGCCTTCCTCGACGACGACAACCTCTGGGAGCCCGACCACCTGGAGCAGGCCCTGGCCACGCTGGAGGCACCCGACGGGCCCGACGCCGTCTACACCGCCCTGCGCAGGGTGCTGCCCGACGGCACCGACCGGGACGTCCTCTCGGTGCCCTTCGACCGCCGCCGCGCCGCCCACGAGGCCTTCCTGGACACCAACGCCTTCGTGGCGCGGCGCAACCGGTCCCTGTACTTCAGCCGGCTGCGCCGCACCCCCGAGGTGCTGCCCCGCGAGGACTGGGAACTGGTGCGCCGCTACGGCCGCCGCCACGAGGTCCGCCACCTGCCCCGGGCGACCGTCCGCTACCTGGTCAACCCGGACAGCTTCTGGACGAGTTGGCAGGAGGCGCCTCCCGGTCCGCCGGCTCCTCGTACGTGATGCCGTGCCGTCGGGCGATCCCGTTGAGCCGGGCCGGGTCCATCCGGCCGTCCACGGTGAGCCGCGGCCCGGCCTCGACCATGTCCTCCACGAAGCACTCCCAGCCGCCCGGCGAGGAGATCTGCAGCACCCGCGGCGGACCACCGGCACCGGGCCGCAGCGCGTGCGGTACACCGTGGGGGAGCAGGACGAACTGCCCGGCGGTCAGGGTGTGGGAGCGGTCCTCGATGTCGACGAGGAGTTCGCCGTCGAGCACGTACACGCTCTCGTCCGCGACATGGTGGGTGTGACGCGGGATCTCCCGCGCCAGCACCACTTCGAGGAGGGAGAAGCGCCCTTCGGTGTCCCCGGTGGCCGCCTTCACCGAGAAGGCGGGCGGCAGCGGGATCCGGCCCGGACGGGCCTCTCCCGCGTCGAGGAGGAAGAAACGTTCGTGCGACATGGGTGGGGTCCTTTCCTGGAAGGGTGGGGGACGGAGCCGGGCCTCCGGGCCTCAGCGGACCTGCCGCACGCCACGGCGCCAGACGGCGACGATCGCGCCGAGGGCCGAGATCTCCTGTGCCGGGTCGCCCTCCACGAGCAGGAGGTCCGCGCGCAGGCCCGGGGCGATCCGGCCCCGGTCGGCCAGACCGAAGTGATGGGCCGGCAGGGCGGTCGCCGCGGTCAGCGCCTCCTCCGGGCGCAGGCCGCCGTCCCGTACGAGCAGCTCCAGTTCACGGTGCAGGCCCGCGCCGTGGGCGGGCGCGAACGGGGTGGCGTCGGTGCCGGCGAGCAGCGGGACGCCCGCCTCGCGCAGCGCGCGGAGCGCGCCCCCGGCGGCCGGGTACCGGCCCGGGGGCACGCACGTCGCCGCGCCCGCCCCCTGGGCGTCGACCGCCTCGAAGTACGCCAGCGTGGACACCACGAACACGCCCTGGTCGCGGACCCGCCGGGCGAGGCGTTCGGACGCCGGGTCCCGCGGGGCGAGGTCGGCCCACACATGGGCGAGCCCGTCCACCCCCGCGTCGAGCGCGGTGACCACGTCGGCGGCGGTGACGGCGTGCGCGACGACCCGGAGCCCGGCCGTACGGGCGGCCGCGGTGAGGGCGCCCGCGACCGCCGGCGACATGACGGGGAGATCGGTGCCGTGCACGGTCCCGTCGTCGATGACGAGCTTGAGGAAGTCGCTGCCCTCGGCGAGCCGCGCCTTCACGAACTCCGGGGCCCGCTCCGGATCGGTCACGAAGTCGATCTCCGGTACGTCCTGCGGATCGAGCAGTGTGCCGGTCAGTGCGGCGATCAGCTGGGTCGGATGTCCGCCGGGCACGGTCGCGATCAGTCCGGCGCTGCGCAGATCGGCCACGTCGTCGCGCTCGGCCGCGAGCCGCCGGTGCCGGGCGAGCGGGCGCGGCAGACAGAACATGTCGATCTCGCTCGTGACCCCGTGGCGCAGCGCCTCGGCGAGACTGCCGTCGAAGACGTGGGTGTGCGCGTCGATCAGTCCCGGCACCAGGGTCCTGCCCCGGCCGTCGACCTCGACATCGGCGACCCCGCCGGCCTCGGTGTCCTCGGCGGAGTTCGGGGCGCGGACCGCCACGACGAGGCCGTCCTCCACGATCACGTCCCGGACACCGGCGGCACGACGGCCGTCGAAGACGCGGACGCCGTGGATCCGTGTACGCATGAAAGGTCCTCCTCCTGCGCGCCGGGGCGGCCCATCCACCCCGGACGCCACCACAGAGGGCGAACCCACCTCCGGCTGTGACATTGCGGCCGGCCGTCGTGACACGGCTCACACGCGGGCCGCCGCGTGTCACACTTCCGGCCCGGGCGACCTCTTCGGTCACGGCAGACAAGGAGGACGCATGACCGCCACGCCGCCGCCCCACCCGCTCGACTCCGCCACCGACCGCTTCCTCGGCCACCGCGAACTGCTCTTCTCGGTGGTCTACAACATGCTCGGCACCGTCGCCGACACCGAGGACACGCTCCAGGACGTGTGGTTGGCCTGGTCCGCCCGGCACCGCAAGCCTGACGCCGAGCCCGTCGAGAACGCCCGCGCGTACCTCGTCCGGATCGCGGTGAACCAGGCGCTCGCCCGACGGGCCGAACTGGGCCGCCGTCAGGAGAGTTACGTGGGGACCTGGCTGCCGGAGCCGCTGGCGGTCGCCGAGGACCGGGCCGCCGACGGGGTCGAGCGGGCCGAGGCGCTGTCCATGGCGCTGCTCGTCGTACTGGAGACGCTGTCCCCGCTGGAACGCGCCGTGTTCGTGCTGCACGAGGTGTTCGGATTCACGCACCCGGAGATCGCCCGGATCCTGGACCGCTCGCCGACGGCCGTCCGCCAACTCGCGACCCGGGCCCGCCGCCACGTCCACGCCCGCCGACCCCGCCACCGGCCCGAGGCCGACCTGCACGCCCGGGTCACCGAGCGCTTCGCCGAGGCCGCGCTCGGCGGAGACCTGCGCACGCTCCTCGAACTCCTCGCGCCCGACGTCACGCTCTGGACGGACGGCGGGGGCAAGGGCCCTGCCGTCAGCCTCCACCCCGTGCACGGCCGCGACCGCGTCGCCGCCGTGTTCATGGCCGTGGCGCGCGCCCTGCCGGCGGCGGGTCTCGAACTCCGCCACCGCCGGGTGGCGGGCGACCCCGGAGCGCTCGTCTTCGCCGACGGCGGTCCGCTCGCCGTCGTCGTGGTGGACCTGTCCCCCGAGGGGGACCGGATCACCGGCGTCTACTCGGTCACCAACCCCGACAAGCTCACCGGAATCCGCCCGTCCACGCTTTAGGGGGTGTCACGGCCCGGGCGTGGCCCGGAGCGCCGACGGGTCGGCCAGGGCCTTCGCGGCGGCCAGGCTGGCCGGGCGGCCGAGCAGCGCGCGGGAGGTCTCGCGCAACAGTACGGCCGCCCGGAACGCGGCGGTCGCCGCCGCCCCGTGCCGACGCCCGTAGAGCCGGACCCGGTTGAGCGTCAACAGGGTCCACAGCCGCGGCGACACCTGCGAGTCCCCGCCCAGATGGGTGGCCGTGGCCGCGGGCTCCAGCCGGGTGACGAAGCCGAGGTCGCGGGCCCGCAGGCAGTACTCGGTCTCCTCCGAGTACAGGAAGAAGGACTCGTCCCAGGGCCCGCAGGCCTCCAGGCACTCCCCGGACAGCGCCATCAGCGCCCCCGTCGCCCAGTCCGCGACCGTCGCCCGCTCGTACGCGGCCGGGTCGGTGACCATCTCGCTCCAGCGCGGGAACCGCCCGGCCCGGCGATTGCCCAGCACCGCCTCGCCGAGCGCCCGGGTGACCCGCGACTCGCGGCGCAGCGAGAGCAGCAGCGTCCGGCCGTCCTCCTCGTACAGCAGGGGGACGCTGATCCCGACCCGGCCGCCCCCCGGCGCTGCGGTGCCCAGCGCGTCCACGAGCACCTTGGCGCAGCCCTGCCTCATCCGGACGTCCGGATTGCAGACCAGGGCCGCGCGGAAACCGCCCTCCCACGCGGCGGCGGCCCCCAGGGCGGCGTTCACCCCGGCCGCGTAACCGGCGTTGCGGCCGGTCTGGACGACGGTGGCCTCCGGGGCCAGGGACCGGATCAGCTCCACGGTGCCGTCGGCCGAATCGTTGTCGGCGACGACCAGGCGCCAGTCGAGCCCGGCCATGCCCTCGGGCAGCGAGGCCAGGAACTCCGGGAGCACGGCGGCACTGTTCCAGGTGACGACGAGGACCGCTACGGGGCCGGCACCCGGCTCCGATCGGCGAGCTGCTGCTGACGGGTCGAACTGCATGGGGACTCCACGGTTGCGGGCTCCGGCGCCGTACGCCGGATGAACCCGAGGTAGCTGCCTCCGGCGGCGATCGTCAGGAAGAACACCCCGGCGAACATCGGGAAGCTGAGGGCGTCGAAGGTGGCGGCGATGACGAGGGAGACCAGGGCGGAGGCGAAGAAGGCCTGCCCCAGCTCCCGGTCGGACTCGGTGCGGGCCAGCCGGCGGATGGCGCCGCCCTGGTGGATCCCGGTGAACAGGAGGACCAGGAGCGCCAGCAGCCCCACGAGGCCCATCTCCGCCAGGGTGAGCATGTACTGGTTGTCGGTGAAGAAGAACAGCTCGGGCAGGAAGGTCCCGAAACCCCGCCCGAACAAGGGCCGTTCGTCGAGATAGGGGACGATCGCGCTGTACTTGACGGTACGGGCCTGCGTGCTGCTGTCGGAGTTCGACACGAACGAGGCGAACAGCGCCGTGATGGTGCCGATCAACCCAGGGATGATCACCTTGAAGCAGGCCACCGAACCCATCAGCAACCCGATCGCGGCCCACCGCCGCTCCGGCTTCCAGCGCAACACCATCACCAGGACCACGATGAGCGCCCCGATGATGGAGGTCCGCGACACCGTCAGCGGCAGCGCGCCCCCCATCAGAGCCACCGGCGCCCAGCGGCGCCAGGCGCGCAGGTGCCGCCGTACCGGATCGAAGGCCTGCTGCACGGCGAAGGGCAGCAGGATCGCGAGCATCCCTCCGAACTCCAGGGGCTGCGCCGTCGTGGCCCGCGGCCGGGTGAAGGAACCCCGGTCCAGGGTGGTGATCTGGGCGACGCTCGACTGCAGGCCCGGGATGCTGATGCTGTCGGCGACGTTCGTCGCCGTGAAGAAGTCGTAGAAGCCGATGGCGGCCACCACCGACCCCATCACCACGGCCCGGCGCAACAGCACGTCCAGGCGCTCGCGATCCTGGATCCCCGCGGAGACCAGCACCACCAGGGACACCCAGACGAGCAGCCCGATCAGCCCGCGGTCCGCCGCCAGGACCTCCTTGTGCGAACTGCCGCGCATCGCGTTCGCGAGGTAGGAGCCCAGTACGGAGAACGCCAGCAGGCACATCACCACCCGCGGCAGCCGGGTACCGGGAGCCGGCCGGATCCGGCCGGTGATCCAGGCCGCCAGGTACCAGAACAGGCACAGCAGCGCGAACACGTTGGCCGGGGTCCCCACCCCACCCATCCCCGGCAGGGTCAGGTTGGAGGGGATGAAGAAGGCCAGCGCCAGGTAGCAGCTCAGCAGGGCGGTCGCGTCCAACTGGCGCCCCCACGGCTTACGGCGCCCGCGTCCCCGGGCCGGGGCGGCCTCGGCCGCGCGCCTGCGCCGCAGCGCCGCCGACAGGCTGTCCGTCAGGAAGGAGAGGACGAAGGCGGCGGTCGTGCCCAGGATGACGACGCCCAGCACCTGCTGGTAGCGGCTCTTCATCTGCGGCACCGGGGTCTGCGGCAGCACCACGGGAGCCGTCTGCACCATGTACGCGGGCTTGACCTCGGCCGCCGCCTGGAGCGCGTTGAGCGTCTCCCCGGCGAAGGCCGTCAGCTTGTTGGTCTCCTCCAGCACGTTCGCCCGGTCGGTCCCCGTGACGGTCAGCGTGAGCATCGGCCCCGAGGTGTTCGCGGCGAACCCGACCGTGTAGGGATCGGTCACCCCGATGCCCTGAAGGTCCCGCGCCGCGTCCGTCCCCGACAGCGTCCTGATCAGCACGTCCGCGGTGACCACCAGCGAACCGCCGGCGTTCGCGATGGGATTGCCGAAGGCGGGGGCCAGTTCGGCCACCGCCGTGGAGTCGAGCAGTGCCACCGAGCTCTGCGACTGGTAGGCCACCGGCACCGAACGGTACAGGTGCGCCCCCGCGAGCAGACTGATCAGCGTCAGCGGCACCATCACGTACCAGCGGCGCCGGAGCACCGCGAGGATCTCACCGATGCTCATGAACACCCCCCGAGGGAACCGCAATTGATGGCGGACCTACCCGTGTCCTGGAAGGATCGGTCACAACGGAAGGAATCCCTGTGTCGCCTGGTGAGTTGATCCGTGCGCTGCGTCGGCGCTGGTACGTCCTGATCGTGGCGGCGGTGCTCGCGGCCGCCGGAGCCGTGCAAGTGCTGCACCCCACCCAGACGTACCTGAGCACGGCGATCGTCGTGCTCAAGCCGCCGGTCACGGACAACCAACCCAACCAACTGGCCAATCTGCAACCGCCGCTCGCCGCCGTCTCCTACGCCGCCGTGCAGCAGTTGGACTCGCCCGAGGGGGCCGAGGAACTGCGCGCCGCCGGAGTGCGCGGCACCTACCGGATGATCCCGCGGAACAGCGGGACCAGCGTCACCCCGCGCTACCTGATCCCCTCGCTCCAGATCCAGGCGGAGCAGGCCGAGCCGGCCGCCGCCGACACGGCCGTACGGAAGATCATCGAGATCTACACGAAGCACCTGACGGACATGCAGACGCAGCAGGGCGTCCCCGACTCCGCCCGGATGAGCGTGACCCTGCTGGTGCCGCCCACCTCGGTGGCGCAGACCGGCAACAAGAGCCGGGGCCTGGCCGGTGCGGCCCTGCTGGGCGGGGTCGGAGGCGTGGTGGTGGCCCTGTGGACCGATCGGCTCCTGACGCGCCGGAGCCGGCGCCGGCAGCGGCACGAGGCCGCCACCGACGCCGGTCCGGTGGTCCGGGCCGAGGAGCCCGAGCGGGCCGCCCTCGCCGGGGCGGCCCGCTGAACACGACGTTCGCGTCATCAAATCCCTCGACGCTTCCACGACCGCCACCACAGCCACTCACGCCCCCGGTCGGCCACGGCCGAGAGCACGAGCGGCTGGAGGTACGGCATGGTGCGCGCCCCGATGCGCCGACGCCTGAGCAGCGCCCGGTACTCGCCCAGCTTCGTGTACTCCCCGGGCAGGCACTCGGCGGCGAACTCCACGAGTTCGTCGACCGGTACCACCGCCGTGCGACCCCGGTCGTACGCCCGGTAGGCGCGCCGCAGCGCGTATCGGGCGAGGCGGGTGCGCGCCGACAGTGCCAGCCGGTCGGACCCCGGCAGCAGCCCACCGCACTTGGCGAGCACCGAGTCGAAGGCGACGAGGCGCTGGCGCAGGTCGTCGAGCTGCCCGCCGAAGTCCGTGGTGGACATGTTGTCACCGTGGACCCGGTAGAAGGCCTGGTCGGCCCCCTGGACGTAGCCCACGTCGGCGTGCGCCGCCAGCCGCATCCACATCTCGATGTCGCCGGCGTGCGGCAGCTGCGGATCGTAGCCCCCGACCTTGCGCTGGAGACTGGTGCGGACCACCACCTCGGGTGAGGTGATGCACCCGGTGCCCTCCCGGAACCGCCGGTCCAACCACCACCGTCCGGGGTAGACGACCGACCCGGTGCTGCGGGTACGGGCCGCGGGCAGCGGTCCGCCGTGCTGGAAGCGCAGCGGCCTGCCGTACGCGAAACCCGCCTCCGGATGCGCGTCGAGCAGGGCCGCGGCGCGCACCAGGGCCCCGGGGACCAGCCGGTCGTCCGCCGACAGCAGGGCCACGTAGTCCCCGTCGGCCCACTCCAGCAGGCCCTCGTTGTAGGTGGCGATGTGGCCCTTGTTGGTCTCGTGGACCCGTACCTCGATCCGCGGGTCGGTGGCCGCCAGTGCGCGGGCGACCTCCGCGGAGTCGTCGGGCGAGGCGTCGTCGATGATCAGTACCCGTACGTCGACGCCCTCCTGCTCGTCCAGCACGCTCTTGACGCAGTCCGCCAGGAAGTGGCCGTACTTGTAGCAGGGGATCACCACGCTGACCGTGCTCACTGCCCGCTCACCTCCGTGGACAGCCCCTCCTGCAGGGTGGGCGGCGCGGTCGTGGTGAAGATCGGGCCGACCCAGTAGTTCACCGAGCCGAAGGTGTTCGTCGGGAAGGCCGGGGACGCCCCGTACTTGTAGAGCCCGTTGGCGCTGCCTGCCGTGTCGGCCGGTGCCACCAGCGGATAGGAACGGTGCGCGCCGGTGAAGTAGCCGCCGTCCACCGAGTAGTTGCCGTTCGGTGCGTGGTACGAGGCCACGTACGTGGTGCCCGCCGTGATCTGCACCGGTGTGGCGAACTGCAGTTGCTGCCAGCCGGTCAGGGTCTCGCTGCCGAAGGTGCCGGTGGCGAGCAGGGTGCCGGAGGCGGACCACAGGCTGCCGGTGTGCGTACCGGTGTTGCCGGGGCCCTTGTAGAAGGTGACACCGGTGATGTAGCCGTTCACCGCTGACTGGAACCGGGTGCCCAGTTCCACGGAGTTGGTGTCAGACCCCACGTTGGCGGTGCTCGGCGTCGTGGTGCCGTTCCACAGGGTGCACGGGCAGTTCACGATCGGCGGGCTCGCGCTCGTGGTGAAGTTCCACGTGACCGGCGCGGCCATCGCGTTGCCCCACAGGTCGGAGGCCTGGACGGACGCCGTGTAGGTCGAGTTCAGCGCCAGTTCGGAGGACGGGGTGAAGGTCGCGCTGTTGGACGCGCCCAGCACCTTGGTGCCCGGGACGGTGGCGCCGCCGGAGTCCTTCACGGAGAACACCAGCGTGTCCAGGTCGACGGCGTTGCTGAAGGTGGCCGACATGGCCGCCGTGATCTGGGTGCCGGTCGCCGCGGACTGCGGTGAGGTGGCGGTGACGGTGGGCGGGGTGGTGCTGGCGGTCGCGGTGTCCAGGACCGCGTCCACCCAGTAGTTGCTGCCGGACGCGGCGGTGGACGGGAACCCGCCCGTGCCGCTGTAGCGGTAGACGCCGTTGCCGCCGTCGGTCCCGCTCTTCAGCGCGGTGAGCGGGGCCAGGCCCGCGTCGCTCGCGGCGAAGGTGTTGTCGAAGGAGTAGCCGCCGTTCGGGGCGAAGTAGGAAGCGACGTAGGTGGTGTTCGCCTTGACCGGGACCGGCGTGGCGAAGTTCAGCTGCTGCCAGCCGGAGGCCGTCTCGTTGGTGAAGGTGCCGGTGGCCAGCCGCTGGCCGGTGCTGCTCCAGAGGCTGCCGGTGTGGGTGCCGGTGTTGGCGGGGGACTTGTAGAAGCGGACGCCGGTGATCGAACCGGGCACCGAGGACCGGATCTTCACGCCGAGCTCGACGGCGCTGCCGTCACCGGCGTTGACGGTGCCGGGTACGGCCGCGGCGGGCCACACGGTGCAGGGACACTGCTGGGGCCCCACCGTCAGCGGCACCGTGGTGGTGGCGCCGATGTTGACGCTGTCGTCCACGGCGCGCACCTTGATCTGCGCGGCGCCCGGGACGGTCGGGGTCCACTTGTAGCTCCAGGACCCGAGGCCCGTGGTCGCCTTCCAGGTGGTGCCGCCGTCGGTGGACACCTCCACCCGGGCGACCACACCGCCACCGGTGTCGGCGGACGTGCCCGTGATGGTCACGGGTCGCAGCGCCGGTACGGTGGCGTTCGCCGCCGGGCTGGTCACCGTCACGCCGGGGCCCACGGTGTCCGTGGAAGCGGTCGAGGCGACCAGATCGCTCTGCAGGGACCTGGGCTGGACGCCCATGTCGGCGAAGATGTTCACCGTGGCCTGCTGCATCCGCTTGTCCGCGGTGACCACCGTGTCGTCGGGGTTACCGGTCGGCATGTTGGTCAGGCCCCAGGACCACTGGACCGTGCCCGCGCCGAACACCAGCGCGTGCGAGGTCTGGTCGCGGAAGGCCACCAGGCTGTGCGTCGCGGTGCCGTTGCCGTAGGTGTTGCCGTAGTCCTTGAGCAGCTTGCCGTCCTCGATGTCCACCGTGGTGGAGGACATCGTGATCTGCCCGGCGGGCCTGCTGGCGTTCTCCACGTCGCTGTCCCACTCGTAGCCGAGCGTGCCGGTGGGGAACGTGGCGGTCTGCGACGGGGTGAGGTTCGCGACCGTGGTGTTGCGCCACAGCCGCTGCTTGGCGAAGGTGCCGGGCACGGTGATCGCGTCGCTGCGGTAGCCGTTGACGCTGAACATCGAGCCGGTCAGCTGGTTCTGCGGCTGGAAGGGCCGGCCGTTCGTGGCACTGGCCGGGTCCATGAAGGTGCCCGTCCAGATGCCGCTCGGGTCGGGGATGCCGTTCGGCTGCGGGAAGGACAGCTTGGTCTCCTTGTACGAGACCAGCGTCCGGTTGGCGGTGTTGGCGCCGTCGATGCTCGGCGCCAGACGGGTCTTCCAGAAGACCTCGTTGCCGCTGAAGTACGTCTGGTGGACCCCGGCCTTGCGCGCGTTCAGCGCGTTCGTGAACTGCTCCTGGGTCCAGTACTCGTCGTGCCCGGAGGACAGGAAGACCTTGTGGTTGCGCAGCAGGGTCCCGCCGCGCACCGACATGTCGATCCCGGACATGTAGCTCACGTCGTAGCCGTTGCGCTCCAGCCAGGCGACCATCTGGAACTCGGAACCGTAGATCCCGTTGTCCCCGCCGATGTCCATCGGCCGGTTGTAGCTGACCTCGTACGCCCGCCCGTCCGGGGCGGGGCCGCCGCCGTCGTACAGGTCCTGGCCGCCGTAGTTGTTGTACGCCTGCCAGGTCTCGTCACTGGTCTGCACGACGATGTCGGAGTGGCTGGAGTCGTTGCGGACGACGAACGGGTACGGCATCACGCCGTTGCCGTCCGCCTGGTCGAAGTTGACGACGTAGAGCCCGGAGACGGCGTCGGCCGGAACGGTCCACGTCGCGGTGACGGGCCAGTTCCCGCAGTCGACCAGGCCGGTGGCGGCCTTCTTGGCGCAGTTCGCCGGGTTGCCGCCCGGCGCGAAGTTCGCCGGGTACGTCTGGGCCGCCTGGGCAGGGGTCGACATCAGGCGCGCCCCGCTGCCGCCGTAGTGGCCGAGGCGGTAGACCGAGACCTTGTACGACGTAGGCGACTGGATCTTGAACTGCACGGTCTCGCCGGCCTGGACGCTCGTCTGGGCCGGGAAACCCTTGATGTCGCCGTAGGCGCTGGGTGCGAACCACTCCTCCATCGGCGTGCCGGGCTTGGAGTTCTCGCACACGATGGCGTTCGTGGTGGGACCGCAAGGATCGACCGCACCGGCCACCGCCGCCGGCGGCAGGACCGTGGCCATCAAGGCCGCGATCACGGTGAAGAGACCGTAACGGAGCAACCTTGTCCGTCTGTTCATCTGGACCTCATTGTTTGCGTGAGCGCGCGGGGTCAGCGCAGGGCGTTGCGGAGCGTTTCCGCGACCCGCTGCTGCTGGGCAGCGGTGATCTGCGGGAAGAGGGGGAGCGAGAGCATCCGGTCCGCCGCCTGTTCGGCGTGCGGGAAGTCGCCGCGGTCGTGGCCGAGCTGGGCGAAGGCCGGGGTCAGGTGGACCGGCGCCGGGTAGTGCACGCCGGCGCCGATGCCCTCCGCGTTGAGCTTCCCGACGACGGCGTCGCGGTCCGCTCCGGCCACCCGGACCACGTACAGGTGCCAGACGTGGACGTTGCCCTCGGCCGTGACCGGCAGGGTGACCCGCCCGGCGGCGGCGAGGTCGCCCAGCAGCTCGTCGTAGCGGGCGGTGGCGGCCCGGCGGGCCGCGTTCCCCTCGGCCAGCCGGGCCAGTTTCGCCCGCAGCACCACGGCCTGCAGACCGTCGAGGCGGCTGTTGAACCCGGCCACGTCGTGGCGGTACTTGGCGATGCCGCCGTGGTTCGCGAGGGCCCGGACCAGGTCCGCCTTCTCCTCGTCGTCGGTCACCACCGCGCCCGCGTCGCCGTACGCCCCCAGGTTCTTGCCCGGGTAGAAGCTGGTCGCGGCGATGCCCCCGCTGCCGGGCGTGCGGCCGTCGCGCGACGCGCCCTGGCTCTGCGCGGCGTCCTCGACGATCCGCACCCGCTCCGGGAGCCCCGCCGCCAGCGCCCCGGTGTCCGCGCACTGCCCGTAGAGGTGGACGGGGACCACCGCGCGGGTGGCCGGTCCTACGGCCTCCAGGGCGGCCCGCGGATCCATCAGCAGGGTGTCGGGCAGGCAGTCCACCAGCACCGGCCGGGCGCCGATGCGGGCGACGGCGCCCGCGGTGGCGATGAAGGTGTTCGCGGGCAGCACCACCTCGTCGCCGACGCCCACCCCGCTCGCGCGCAGGGCCAGTTCGAGGGCGTCGGTGCCGTTGGCGACCCCCACACAGTGCCCGACCCCGGCGAAGTCGGCGTACTCGCGCTCGAACGCGCGGACCTCCGCACCGCCGATGAAAGCGGTGTCGGCGAGCACACGGTCGAAGCCTGCCCGTAATTCCTCGGCGACCTCGGCGTGCGCCGCCTTCAGGTCGACGAGCGGTATCTGGTTCATACGACTGTGCTCCCCATCCGTGTCTCCGGCCACCGGCCGGCCGTCTCCTCGCCATCGGCCCGCAGCTCGTCGAGCGCCGGGCCACCCGCCGCGCGCAGCCGGCGGGCGGGGCTTCCGGCCCACACCTCACCGGGCGGCACATCGGCCAGGACCGTGCTTCCCATACCGGTCAGCGACCAGGCGCCGACCGATGTGCCCTCGCGCACCAGCGCTCCCGCGCCCACGTACGCTCCGCGCCCCAACCGCACCCCGCCGCCGAGACGGACGCCGGAGGCGAGCGTGGCGAAGTCCCCGACCCGGTCGTCGTGGGTGAGCACCACGTGCGGCATCACCGCGACGTGGGACCCGAGCCGGACGGCGGCCGTCAGCACGCAGTGCGCGAGCAGGACCGAGCCCGCGCCGAGCAGCGAGGACCCCGAGACCACCGCCGTGGGGTGGACCACCGTCGCGTAACGGCTCCCGGGCAGCCCGAGGCGTCGCACCAGGCGGGCCCGTACGGCGTAGTCGCGCGGACTGCCCACGCAGACCACCACCCGGGCCGCCGGCAGCTCGTGCACCAGGTGGCCGCCGCCCAGCACCGGCACCCCGTCGACCTCCCGGCCGTGCAGGCCCGGATCGTCGTCGAGGTGCCCGAGCAGCCGCCACCGCGGAGCCCGGCCGTACGCGGCCGCCGCGGCGGCCGCGTCCCGTACCGCCTGGGCGGTCTCGCGGGCGAACCCGCCCGCGCCGACGATCAGCAGATCCTCGGTCCGCGGCGGCGGGCCGCTCATCCGCCCGCCTGTTCGCGCAGCACCGCCACCACACGGTCCTGCTGCTCCCGCGTCATCGTGTGGAACAGCGGCAGGATCAGGGAGTCGCGGCTGATCCGCGCGGTCACCGGCAGCGGCGCCGCGTCGTGGCCGGCGTACGCGGGCTCCAGGTGCGAGGCCATGATCCCGCGCCGGGCCGAGATTCCCGCCTCGGAGAGCGCCGCGAGCA
This sequence comes from Streptomyces sp. NPDC048331, assembly GCF_043201215.1. Classification (NCBI taxonomy): domain Bacteria; kingdom Bacillati; phylum Actinomycetota; class Actinomycetes; order Kitasatosporales; family Streptomycetaceae; genus Streptomyces; species Streptomyces sp. NPDC048331. The sequence goes on from NZ_JBICYT010000018.1 coordinate 89,969, forward strand.
GTGCGTCCCTGCCGACGGGGAAGTCCTCGGCCGGCAGCACCCAGTACGACTGGAAGTTGCCCTGGCCGTGACCGGGGTCGCGGACCGGGCGCAGCCCCGGGACCTGGCTCAGCAGCTCGGTGTACCGGGCCGCGAGCGAACGCCGCCGGGCCACGATCTCGTCCAGCTTGCCGAGCTGCACCAGACCGACCGCGGCCTGGATGTCGGTCATCCGGTAGTTGTAGCCGACCTCCAGGTAGCTCTCGACGACCGGCTTGTTGCTCGCGTGGCGCTGCGCGGCGGACACGTTCATGCCGTGCTCGCGCAGCCGGCGCAGCCGCTCCGCCCACCGCGCGTCGTCCGTGGTGAGCATGCCGCCCTCGCCGGTGGTGATCACCTTGCGGGGGTGGAAGGACCAGGCGGCGAGCAGTGCGCCGTGGCCCACCGACTTGCCGCCCACCGTCGCGCCGATGCCGCAGGCGGCGTCCTCCACCAGGGCCACGTCCCAGTCGGCGCACACCGCGCGCAGCGCGTGCACGTCCGCGGGCACCCCGCCCTGGTGGACGGCGATCACGGCCTTGGTCCGCGGCGTGCGCACCGCGTCCACGGTGGCCGGGGTGAGGTTGCCGGTGGCCTCCTCGACGTCCGCGAACACCGGCCGGGCGCCCACGTACCGCACCGCGTTGGCCGTGGCGATGAAGGACAGCGAGGGGACGATCACCTCGTCACCGGGACCGAGGTCCAGCGCGATCAGGGCCAGGTGCAGGGCGGTGGTGCAGGAGCTCACCGCGATGCCGTGCTCGGCGCCCACCCGCTCGGCGAAGGCCCGCTCGAACTCGGCGACCCGCGGGCCCTGGGCCACCCAGCCGGAGAGCACCGCGTCGGCGGCGGCCTTCGCCTCCTCCTCGCCCAGCCACGGCACCATCACCGGGATCCGGGCGGGAGCGGTGTCCGGGGCGGTGACCGGAGCGGCGTCCGGCGCGCTCATCGGCCCGCCTCCGTGGCCGGCGCCGCCGCGTCGGCGGCGCGCTCGGCCCGCCACCATCGCACCAGGTCCCGAAGGCCGGTGCGCAGGTCGATCTCGGCGGTGAAGCCGAGCCGCTCCGCGGCCCGCGAGGTGTCCGCGAGGCGCCGCGTGACGCCGTTCACCGCACGGGCCGGCCCGTGCTCGGGCACCATGCCCTCGGCCCCCATCGCCTCCAGCAAGCCGTTCGCGAGCTGGAGCAGGCTGGTCTCGGTGCCGCTCGCGACGTTGAACACCTCGTCGGTCAGGTCCGACTCGGCGGCCAGCAGGTTGGCGCGCGCGATGTCCCGGACGTCGACGAAGTCCATGGTCTGCAGGCCGTCGCCGAGGATCAGCGGCGGCTCGCCCGAGGCGATCCGCTCCATCCAGCGGATCAGCACCTCGGTGTAGAGGCCGTGGATGTCCATCCGGGGGCCGTACACGTTGAAGTAGCGCAGGGCCACGTAGTCCAGCCCGTACATGGAGTGGAAGCTGCGCAGCACCCCCTCGTTGAAGGCCTTCGCCGCACCGTAGAAGGTGTCGTTGTGGTACGGGTGGTGGCGTTCGGTGGTCGGGAACTGTTCGGCCAGGCCGTAGACCGAGGCCGAGGACGAGGCGATCACCTTGCCGACCCCGGCGGCCGCGGCCGCCTCCAGCACGTTGAACGTGCCGTCCACCATGACCTCGTTCGCCAGCCGCGGGTCCTCCGCGCACTGGGTGATCCGGATGGCGGCGAGATGGAACACCAGCTCGGCGCCCTCGGTCACCTTCCGTACCGTGGCCACGTCGCGGATGTCGCCCTCGACGACCTGGACCACCCCGCTCGGCAGGGCGCGGGCCAGGTTCGCGGTCCGTCCCCGCACGAAGTTGTCGAGCACGACGACCTCGCGTGCGCCGTTGTCCACCAGCAGGTCCACCAGGTGCGAGCCGATCGTGCCCGACCCTCCGGTGACCAGAATCCTCTTGCCTCGTACGCTGCTCAACGTCCTGCCCCCCACTGAATGTTCGGTCGTGGTCTTGCGAGTGATCGGAGCGCGGAGGGTCAACGCCCGGTGCGCAGTCCGACGACCGCTCCGCGGAACTCCAGGCTCCGGGAGGCGGCTTCCAGGATGTCCAGCACCTTCAGTCCCGCCCGGCCGTCCGTCAGCGGCGGCCGTCCGGTCCTGATGGACGCGGCGAACTCCTCGACCATGCTGCGCAGGGCCTCCTTCTCACCGATCGCGGGCGCCACCATGTCGCCGGTCCGGTAGGAGACGAGCATGTCCCGGCGCTCGTCGACACCGATCTCCTGCGGGGCGCTCAGGTCCACCCCGCGGTCGAACACCGCGACGCGCTGCGTGGGGTTGAGGTCGTCCCACACCAGGGTGCGCTTGGACCCGCCGACCATGGTGGTGCGCACCTTGGTCGGGGAGAGCCAGTTGACGTGCACATGGGCGATGGCGCCGGTGCTCAGCTGGAGCGTCAGATAGGCCACGCAGGACTGGCCGGCCCCGATGGGATCGGCTCCGTGCGCGGCGACGGCGACCGGCTGCACGTGGTCCGGGAGGATGAAGTCCAGGACGGACAGGTCGTGGGGAGCCAGGTCCCACAGGACGTCGATGTCCTTCTGGACGAGGCCCAGGTTGATCCGTACCGAGTCCACGTAGTGGATCTCGCCGAGTTCGCCCGAGCGGACCATCTCGCGGATCCGGCCCACCGCGGGGGTGTAGCAGTAGGTGTGGTCGCACATCAGCGTGAGACCGCGCTCCTCGGCCTCGTTCACCAGCCGCAGCCCGTCCTCGTACGTGGCTGCCAGGGGCTTCTCCACGAGCACGTGCTTTCCGGCGCGCAGCGCGGCCAGCGCCACGTCGAGATGCGTGCCCGCCGGCGTGGCCACCGCGACCGCGTCGACCTCCGGGTCGGCGAGGACCGCCTCGTAGTCACCGGTGGCCTGGACCGTGGAGTACGCGCCGAGCACCTGCCGGGCCCGGTCCACGTTCAGATCGCAGAGCCAACGCAACCGGAACCGGTCGCTGGACTGGAAGTTGCGGACGAGATTGGGGCCCCAGTAGCCCGCGCCGACCACGGCGACACCTAAGGGGGCGGACCCCTTGCCGGTGGCCCCCGTGTCCTGACCCGCGCCCTGCCCCGCGTCCTTCGCGGTGTCCTTCACGGCGTTTCCCTTCCTTCCGCGCACGCCGGACGGCGTGTCGCCCACTCATGGCCGGGACGCGTGTGAGGGAGGGAAATGCCGTCGACGGCAGCCCGGACGCCTACGCGTCCCGTGCGTGACCTGCTCAACGGTGATGGCCCCCCACAACCGATGCCCTACGTGATCCGCGTGCTTCGCCCCCCGGCCCGACCGCCTGTTCCCCACAAGCAGCCGAACCCGTACCGCCTACCCCTTCGCCCGATGCCGGACACCGGCGTCGCCGAAGCGTGCCGAATCCGGTCGGCGCCGCTCAATCTAGTCCACCGGGCGTACCCCCGGGCAGAGTTGACGTAATCGCCTGGCGCGGGTGTTCGACCGTGCATACTGCCCGGGTGACCAGCATCGTGATACCGGCCCACAACGAAGGCCGGGTCATCGGCCGGCTCCTCGACGCGCTCCTGGCCGACACCTCGGTGTCCGGGGCCGACATCGTCGTGGTGTGCAACGGCTGTACGGACGACACCGCCCGCGTGGCGGGCGCGCGCGGCGACCGCGTACGCGTGGTCGAGATCCCGACTCCCTCCAAACATGCGGCACTTCGGGTCGGGGACGAGCACGCGCGGGGCTTCCCCCGGCTCTACGTGGACGCCGACGTCGTGGTCGGGGCCGCCGACGTACGGGCCCTGGTGGGCGTCCTCGACCGGAACCCGGAGCTGCTCGCCGCCGCTCCCGGCCGGGACATCCCGCTCGACGGCTGTGCCTGGCCGGTGCGGGCGTACTACCGGGTGTGGCAGCGGCTCCCCGCCGTCCGCGAGGGGCTGTTCGGCCGAGGGGTCATCGCCGTGACCGAGGCGGGGCACGCACGACTCGCCGCGCTGCCCCCGCTGATGGCCGACGACCTGGCCGCGTCCCTCGCCTTCGGGCCGGGGGAGCGGCGGGTGGTCGAGGGGGCCCGGGTGGTCGTCCGTCCGCCGCGCACCTGGTCCGACCTGATCAGACGGCGGGTCCGGGCGGCGACCTCCTCGGCCGAGTTCGAGCGCTTCCAGGCGGCGCGGCGGGCCGAGGCGGCCGAGGCGCCGCAAACGGCGTCCGCGCACGTGTCGGAGCAGACCGCGCGCACCGGCACGGCCGATCTGCGCGCCCTGTTGCGGACCCGGCCGGCGCTGCTGCCGGGGGTGGTGGTGTTCGTGGTGGCCGCGCTCGCCGCCCGCCGGGGCTCCCGCAAGGCCATCCGCGACCAGGACTTCTCCACCTGGCTCCGGGACGAGAGCAGCCGGCAGGGCTGACCTCCGCCAACGCCCTGGGGCGAACGGCCACATCCGGCCGAACGCCCCACTGTTGGCCCGTACAACCATTAGGGTTCCACTCGCACGTTCGAGTGCGCTCACGTCCGTCGGCATGGGGAGCTCCAGAGCATGTACCTCGCGGACCGCTCCGCGCCCGCGTCCGAGGGCGCGAAAACCGCTCCGGACCGGGGACCCGTCCGGGGACCCGCGGTCGCCTCGACCGTCCTCGCCCTGGGCACGGTCAGCATGATCACCGACATCTCCTCGGAGATGGTCACCGCCGTGCTGCCCCTGTACCTGATCGCCGGTCTGGGCCTGAGCCCGCTGGGCTTCGGTGCGCTCGACGGCGTCTACAACGGGGTCAGCGCCCTCGTGCAGCTGACCGGCGGCCATCTCGCCGACCGGGTCCGCAACCACAAGCTGATCGCCGGCGTCGGCTACGGCCTGTCGGCCCTGTGCAAACCTCTGCTCCTGTTCGCCCACAGCCTGGGCCCGATCAGCGTGATCCTCACCCTGGAACGCACCGGCAAGGGGCTGCGTACCGCCCCGCGCGACGCGCTCATATCCCTGTCCACACCACCCGAGTTACAAGGGCGCGCCTTCGGTGTGCACCGTGCGATGGACACCACCGGGGCGCTGCTCGGCCCGCTCGCCGCCTTCTTCATCCTGAGCCTGACGGTCGACGGCTACGACGCCGTCTTCGGCGTCAGCGCCTGCGTCGCCGTCCTCGGTGTCGTGGTGCTCATGCTGTTCGTCCCCTCCGGCGGGGACGGCGGCCCGAGGCCCGCACCGTCCACCGGAGTCCCGGCCACCGCCACCGCCACCGCCGCCGCCACCGCCACCCCGGCTCGCGACGCGGACCGGCCGGCCCCCGTACGGCTGCGCGACGCGCTCGGCCTGCTGCGCCTGCCCCGGCTGCGCAACCTGGCCGTCTGCGCCGTCCTACTGGGCCTGACCACCGTCAGCGACGCCTTCGTCTACCTGCTCCTGCAACGCCGTACCGGCATCGGCGACCAGTGGTTCCCGCTCCTGCCGCTGGGCACCGCCGCCGTGTTCCTGCTGCTCGCCGTGCCCGCCGGGGCCCTCGCCGACCGGATCGGCCGGCGCACCGTCTTCCTCACCGGGCACGCCCTCCTGCTGGCCGGCTACGGACTCCTGCTCTGGGCCCCCGCCTGGCCCGCCCTGCCCTACCTCGTCCTCGCCCTGCACGGCATGTTCTACGCCGCCACCGACGGCGTGCTGCCCGCCGCCGTGGCCGCCACCGTTCCCGACGAGCTGCGCGCCACCGGTATGGCCCTGGTCGGTACCGGCCAGGCGCTGGCCCGCTTCGGCTGCTCGCTGGCCTTCGGCGCGGCCTGGACCCTGTGGGGCACCGGCCCGGCCCTGGCCGCCGCCGCGACCGGCCTGCTGTGCTGCGCCGCCGTCGCCGGCGTCGTCCTGCGCCCCACGCCGCCGCAGGACACCCGACCCGAACCGAACCCGAAGTCGAAGCCGAAGTCGAAGTCGAACCCGAAGTCCGTGAGGCCCCCGAGATGACGCTGTCCACGCCCCGCCGCCTGCTCGTCCTCGCGGTGGCGGTGCTGCTGCTCGGCGGCCTCGCCACCACGCTGGTGCTGCGCTCCGCCACCCGCGACGACAAGCCGTCGGCGGGCGGCCCGACGGTCGCCGCGGGGACCGTCACGCTCGACCGGCCCGGCTCCCTGACCTTCCTCAACGGCGGGCAGGGCCCGCATCGCGGGGTCCTCGCCTCGGTCCCCGCCGACGCCCCGGATTCCGAGCGCACCGCCTCCGAACTCGGCTGCCGGCGCTACTACGCCGCCGCGGGCACCGGCGTGTGCCTGCGCTCCACCCCGGGCGCGCTCGCCCAGGACAACACGGCCCTGATCGTCGACTCCGAACTGCGCACGCTGCGCAGCTTCCCCCTCGCGGGCACCCCCAGCCGGGCCCGGGTCTCACCCAGCGGCCGGTTCGCCGCCTGGACCGTCTTCGTCTCCGGCGAGTCCTACGGGGCCGCCTTCTTCTCCACCCGTACCGCGATCGTGGACACCCGCACGTGGAAACTGGAGGCGAACCTGGAGGAGTTCGCCATCGACATGGACGGCCGGGACCACCGCGCGCAGGACGTGAACTTCTGGGGGGTCACCTTCTCCGAGGACGACGACACCTTCTACGCCACCGTCTCCACCGGCGGCGAGACCCACCTGGTCAAGGGGTCGATCTCGGGTCGCAGCGTCAAGACCCTCGCCAAGAACGTCGAATGCCCCTCCCTGTCCCCGGACGAGACGCGCATCGCGTACAAGAAGCGGGTCCGGGCCGGGGCCTCGCTGTGGCGCGAGCACGTGATGGACCTCGGGACGCTGCGCGAGCACGCGCTCGCCGAGAAGCGCAGCGTGGACGACCAGGCCGCCTGGCTCGACGACCGTACGCTCGCCTACGGCCTGCCCACCGACGGCGCCGCCGACAGCACGGACCTGTGGACCGTCCCCGCCGACGGCAGCGGTACCCCGAAACTGTTGGCCCCCGGAGCCTCCTCCCCGGCCCTCCTCCGCTGACACCCCCTCGACCGCGGAGCGTGTCAGGCCCGGTCCACGAAGGCCCGTACCCGCTCGACGAGTTCGGCGTTGTCGCGGATCCAGCCGTAGTGCCGTCCGCCCGGCGCGCCGTCGCCGAGCGCGAGCTCCTCGTACGTCACCCGCGCGCTCGTGAGCTTCTCGCAGAGCCCGCGCACCCCGCCGGCCGGGGCCATGGGGTCGCCCTCGATGGCCACCGCCAGCACGGGGAGGTCCATCCGGGCCAGCCAGGGCTCGAAGTCCACCGGCGAGGACGGCACGGCGTAGCGGCCGGTCCGGACCTGGGTCGCCATGTCCCGCAGGACCTGCGCGGAGTCGTTCCCCAGAACCTTGAGCCGGCGGCCGGGGAAGTACCCGTACACCGCGGCGAAGGCGGCCGCGAACTGGAACCCGGCGAGCATCCCGAGGCTCCGCGGGAAGGGCCAGCCGCGGTAGTGGCAGGACGGGACGCCGACCAGGATCGCGCCGGTCGCCATGTGCGGCTCCTGACTGAGGTAGAGCGTGCCGAGTTGCCCGCCGAGGCTGTGTCCGAGCAGGTGGCGCGGCGCTTCGGGGAAGGCGGCCGCGACCGCCCGGAACAGCGCCGGGTAGTCGTACGTCACCATCTCGTGGTAGCCGTACCGCACCCCGCGCTTCACCTGGACCGAACTCGTGCCCTGCCCCCGCAACTCCCCGAGGACCACCTGGAACCCCGCCTCTACGAGGGACTCCGCCAGGGGCGTGTAGGACACGGCCCTGGTTCCCATGGCGGGCATGCACACCAGCACCGGCGCCGACGGGTCCTCGGGCCTCCGGTGGACCCGGACCCGGACCGTGGCCCCGTCCGCGGCACGTACCGTCTGCGTGGTCACTTCGGTGGACGGCATGACGGACCTCCCCTCGCTCGTCGCCATCCTGCTCGGTGTCCCGGACCGGGTTCAACGGTTTCCGGCCCCGGCCTGTCGCCCACCGGCCGTGGCAGGATGGGGACGGCCGAGCGGGGCGGGGGCTCGGCGACCTCGGGGTCCGGACGTGCCTCCGGACGTGCTGAAGCGGACAAGATGCGAACGTTCACGTACCGGTTCAGGAGCCCGCTCGGCGGGCTCGCGGCGGACCTCTCGGCGCGGACCGCGCCACCGGGCGAAGCGGTGGCTCCCTCCGTGGGGATCCACCGAGGAGTCCGCCTGCTGCTTCCGGGCGCGGGCATCTACTGGGAGGACCTGGCCTGGCTCTCCTTCGTCGTCGCGCTTCGTGCCGAGGAACTCCGCGCCAGGTGTCCGGAGGGTGTACACCTCGAGATCGTCTCTCTCGACTTCCCGTTGACCGACTACCGGCCGGAGGTCGCCGCCCTCACCATGGACGGGTGGCTGCGAGCGGAATTCGACCTGCCCGACATCGGAATCACCTGCTCGTACACGGGCGGCGCGGATCCCTACACCTTCGCCTGGGGCGGTGCGGAGCCGCCGCTACGAAGCCCGCGGTTCTAGGGGTGTGTCGGTGTGCGTCCGGCCCGGACAGCCGCTCCGGAGAGCCGCTCAGGAAGGACGCAAGCGTTGATCGACCCAGGGGAGAACCGGCCGTGACCGGCATCGAATTCCTCGCCTCGTTCCTCAGGACCGGCCGCCTGCACGGGATCGGCATCGGCTCCACCCTCGGCGACGTCGACCGGGCCGTCCGCCACCGCTTCGTCGACGTGGTCGACGAGGAAGGGGAGTCGCTGCGCCGCGACTACGGATTCGTCGAGTTCTCCTTCAACCCCGGTGACGAGTGGGTGATGTCCGGCGGCTCCGTCGAGCTGCACCGGCTCGCGTCCCGCCCGGACATGGCGGAGGAATGGGCCCGGACCATGGGGGTCGAGTTCCCCCGCTACGTGGCCTGGGCGGACGTCCGGGAGGAACTCGGGCGCATCCCCGGCGCGCCGGAACTCACGGTCGGTGACCAGGGCGGCTTCCTCGAACACCGGGCGGCGGCGTCCCAGGTCTCGGTGATCGTCGTGGACGACGAGGAGGAGGAACGGGGCTACCACGTGGGGCACGGGGACGTGTGGAGCGTCAGCCTGTGGGCTCCCGTCCGGGCGACGTGACCGTCCGGGGCCGGTAGCGCCCCGTCCCTGAGCCGGCCGGGTGCTTGACCGGCCCGGAGGGGATGGGGTGCGGCCCCAGCGGGCACGTGCAGACCATGGCCTTCGAACATCCCGCGAAGAAGAACGGCCAGGGGCGACTCGGGCACTTCGAGAGGCTGGCGGAGCTGGCCTCGAACTTCACCAGCTCGCCCGCCTTCTCCGTGTTCTGCGTCCTGCTGGTGGCCGGCTTCCTTGTGGTCCACTTCGCCCACCTGGACACGAGCTGGCAGCACCTGTTCGGCGACGCGATGGGCGCGGTCGCGCTGCTGCTCCTCGCCCTGCTGAAGAACTCCGAACGCCGGGCCGAACACGCGATCCAGCGCAAGCTCGACGCCATCGCCGCCGCCCTCCTGGAGCAGTACGAGGGCGAGCCGGGCCGCGCGCACCGGGAGCTGGCCAAGGCCATCGCGATCGAGGAGGGCGACGAGGGCCGGGAGGGCGAGAAGGGCCGGGAGGGCGAGTAGCGCGGGCTCCCGGGGTTACCTGCCGCCTTGGGCCGAGCGGACGCCGGAACGGGTGCTTTCGAGTGACCCGCCGCGCGGGGCTCGGCCATGGGCGACCCGAACTCCCCGACCATCTCAGGCGGCCGGTCATCTTCCGGCCACGGGCCGCCGACCAGGCCGGGCACCGCGCACGCGCGGCTCCGGGCCGCCGCTGGGAGATCCCTTGTACGTCCTGCTCCTCGCGAGCGCGTTCAACAGCCTCACGCAGCGGGTCCACGCCGAGCTGCGCGACCACGGCCACCGCGTCGCGGTCGAACTCGCCCTGCCCGGTACCTCCCTGGCCGACGCCGTACGCGGCCACCGCCCCGACCTCGTCCTCGCCCCGATGCTGCGCACCGCCATCCCCGAAGAGGTCTGGGCCGCCCACACCTGCCTGGTCGTCCACCCCGGACCGGTCGGCGATCGCGGCCCCTCCTCCCTCGACCGGGCCGTCCAGGACGGCGAGCCCCGCTGGGGGGTGACCGTCCTGCAGGCCAACGCCGAGATGGACGCCGGCGACGTGTGGGCGAGCACCGAGTGCCCGGTGCCGCCGGTCGGCAAGAGCGACCTCTACCGCGGTGAGATCGCCGACGCCGCGCTGGAGGCCGTCCTGCTCGCGGTGGAACGGTTCGCCTCCGGTACGTACACCCCCCGCCCCCAGGCGAGCGGCCACGCCCGGCCGCTCCTGCGCCAGGAGGAGCGCCGGATCGACTGGGGGAGCGACACCACCGAGGACGTCCTGCGCGCGCTGCGCGCCGCCGACTCGCAGCCCGGCGTACGCGACGAACTGCTCGGCGGAGAGTGGTACCTGCACGGCGGCCACCGCGAGGAGCACCTGCGCGGCCGCCCCGGCGAGTTGCTGGCCACCCGGGCCGGGGCGCTCTGCCGGGCCACGGCCGACGGGGCGGTCTGGATCCCGGAGCTGCGCGCCCGCCGCCTGCCCGGAGGGCCGGCCACCCCCAAGCTCCCCGCCACGCTCGCGCTCGCGGACCGGCTGCCCCCGCTTCCCGAGGTCCCCGCGCCGGCGGAGGCGGGACCCCACCGCCGCACCTGGTCCGACATCGGCTACCACGAGGAGGGCCAGGTCGGCTTCCTGTCGTTCTCCTTCCCCGGCGGCGCGATGAGCACCGCGCACTGCAGCCGCCTGCTGGACGCCTACCGGATCGCCCGCACCCGCCCCACCACCGTCCTGGTCCTCGGAGGGGGCCGCGACTTCTTCTCCAACGGCATCCACCTCGGCGTCATCGATGCCGCGGTCGATCCGGCCGAGGAGTCCTGGGCCAACATCAACGCCATGAACGACCTGGTCGAGGCGGTGCTGACCACCACCGACCGGCTCGTGGTCAGTGCGCTGGGCGGCAACGCCGCCGCCGGCGGGGCCATGCTCGCCCTCGCCGCCGACGAGGTCTGGTGCCGCTCCGGCGTCGTCCTGAACCCGCACTACCGCCTGATGGGCCTGCACGGCTCCGAGTACTGGACGTACACCCTGCCGCGCCGCGTCGGCCCCGCCCTCGCGGACCGCCTCACCACCGAGGCCCTCCCGCTGAGCGCCGACGCCGCCCACGGGCTCGGGCTCATCGACCGTACGGTCCCGTGCTCGCCCGGGGACTTCCCCCGCGAGACGGAAGGCCTCGCCACCCGCCTCGCCGCCCTCCCCGCCACCGCATCCCGGATCGCCGGGAAGAAGGCCGCGCGCGAACGGGACGAGGCACGGCGGCCGCTGGCCGACCACCGCAGGGCCGAGCTGGCCCTGATGCACGGGACCTTCTTCGACCCCGAAGCCCCCTACCACGCCCTGCGCCGCGCCTTCGTCCGCAAGGAGCGTCCGACCGCCACTCCGCTCCATCTGAGCGGGTCGGCCGTCAGGCCGCGCGGTGTCACTGGACTGGCCGTACCTGACGCGGCGCCCGGGCCGGACTGCTGTTAGCAAGAAAGGTGTGGGTGAGGCAGGCCGCCTCCTCCCACCCCTTCCCGATCACCTCCCCGAGGAGCCGTCCCATGGCCACTGCGACTAAGGAATCGGTCGAGGACCCACTGATCCACATCCTCTGGATCAACGCGGGTCTGAGCTGCGACGGCGACTCCGTGTCCCTGACGGCGGCGATGCAGCCGAGCATCGAGGAGATCGTGACCGGCGTGCTGCCGGGTCTGCCGAAGATCGCCGTGCACTGGCCGCTGATCGACTTCGAATGCGGCCCGGTCGGCGGCGCGGACACCTTCATCGAGTGGTTCTTCAAGGGCGAGCGGGGCGAGATCGACCCCTTCGTCCTGGTGGTCGAGGGATCGATCCCGAACGAGAAGATCAAGCCCGAGGGCTACTGGTGCGGCTTCGGCGACGATCCGGAGACCGGTCAGCCCATCACCACCAGCGAGTGGATCGACCGCCTCGCCCCCAAGGCCCTCGCCGTCGTGGCCATCGGCACGTGCGCCACGTACGGCGGCATCCACGCGATGGAGGGCAACCCGACGGGTGCCATGGGCGTGCCCGACTACCTGGGCTGGGACTGGACCTCGAAGGCCGGTATCCCGATCGTGTGCGTGCCGGGCTGTCCGATCCAGCCCGACAACTTCTCGGAGACCCTGACCTACCTGCTCTACCAGGCGGCCGGCTCCGCCCCGATGATCCCCCTCGACGACAAGCTGCGCCCGACCTGGCTCTTCGGGGCCACCGTCCACGAGGGCTGCGACCGCGCCGGCTACTACGAGCAGGGCCAGTTCGCCGAGACCTACGACTCCCCGCAGTGCCTGGTCAAACTCGGCTGCTGGGGCCCCGTCGTCAAGTGCAACGTCCCCAAGCGCGGCTGGATGAACGGCATCGGCGGCTGTCCCAACGTCGGCGGCATCTGCATCGCCTGCACGATGCCCGGATTCCCCGACAAGTTCATGCCGTTCATGGACGAGCCCCCCGGCGCCAAGGTCTCGACGAAGGCGAGCGGCGCGTACGGCGCGCTGGTCCGCAGGCTCCGTTCGGTGACCGCCCACACCGTGGACGAGGAACCGAAGTGGCGGACGACCGGCCGCGCGCTGACCACGGGCTACCGCCCGCCCTGGTGACGGCCCCCCGGCGCACCCAGGCCCGCCGGCGCCCGGCCTACCGGAAGCACCCCCCAACTCCAGCTCTCCGCACCGAAGAAGGGTCACGGCAGAAACGATGACACCGAAGACGAAGGCGGCCGCAGACGGCAGCGGCCTGGTGGAGATGGCCTGGGATCCGATCACCCGGATCGTGGGCAGTCTCGGCATCCACACGAAGATCGACTTCAAGCAGAAGCGGGTCGCGGAGTGCTACAGCACCTCGTCGGTCTTCCGCGGCTACAGCGTCTTCATGCGCGGCAAGGACCCCCGCGACGCGCACTTCATCACCAGCCGCATCTGCGGCATCTGCGGTGACAACCACGCCACGTGCTCCGTGTACGCGCAGAACATGGCCTACGGGGTGAAGCCGCCCCACCTCGCCGAGTGGATCATCAACCTGGGCGAGTCCGCGGAGTACATGTTCGACCACAACATCTTCCAGGAGAACCTGGTCGGGGTCGACTACTGCGAGAAGATGGTCCGCGAGACCAACCCGGGCGTCCTGGAGCTCGCCGAGCGCACCCCCGCCCCGCACGCCGGCGAGCACGGTTACAGGACCATCGCCGACATCATGCGCTCCCTCAACCCCATCGAGGGCGAGTTCTACCGCGAGGCGCTCCAGGTCTCCCGCTACACGCGCGAGATGTTCTGTCTCATGGAGGGTCGCCACGTGCACCCCTCCACCCTCTACCCGGGCGGCGTCGGCACCATCGCCTCCGTCCAGCTCTTCACGGACTACATGAGCCGCCTCATGCGGTACTGCGAGTTCATGAAGAAGGTCGTCCCGCTCCACGACGACCTGTTCGACTTCTTCTACGAGGCCCTGCCCGGCTACGAGGAGGTCGGCCGCCGGCGCGTCCTCCTCGGCTGCTGGGGTGCCCTCAACGACCCCGAGTACTGCGACTTCACGTACGCCAACATGACCGACTGGGGACGGAAGATGTTCGTCACCCCGGGCGTGGTGGTGGACGGCAAGCTGGTCACCAACGACCTCACCGAGATCAACCTCGGTATCCGCATCCTGCTCGGCAGCTCCTACTACGACGACTGGCAGGGCCAGGAGCAGTTCGTCACCCACGACCCGCTCGGCAACCCGGTCGACCCGCGCCACCCGTGGAACCAGCACACCATCCCGGCTCCGCAGAAGCGCAACTTCGACGACAAGTACAGCTGGGTCATGTCGCCCCGCTGGTTCGACGGCAAGGACCACCTGGCCCTCGACACCGGCGGCGGCCCCATCGCCCGCCTGTGGTCCACCGCCCTGTCGGGCCTGGTCCACACCGACTACGTGCAGGCCACCGGTCACAGCGTCGTGATCACCCTGCCGCGCACGATGACCAAGCCCGAGACCCGCTTCGAGTGGAAGATCCCGAAGTGGAGCAACGCGCTGGAACGCAACCGCGCGCGGACCTACTTCCAGGCCTACGCGGCCGCCATCGCCCTGCACTGCGCCGAGAAGGGCCTCGCCGAGGTCCGCGCCGGACGCACCCAGACCTGGGAGAAGTTCGAGGTCCCCGACGAGGGACTCGGCGTCGGCTTCACGGAGGCCGTGCGCGGCGTGCTCTCGCACCACATGGTGATCCGCGACGGGAAGATCGCCAACTACCACCCGTACCCGCCGACCCCGTGGAACGCCAGCACCCGCGACACCTTCGGCACGCCCGGGCCGTACGAGGACGCCGTGCAGAACACCCCGATCTTCGAGGAGAACTCCCCGGAGAACTTCAAGGGCATCGACATCATGCGCGCGGTCCGCAGCTTCGACCCCTGTCTGCCCTGCGGCGTCCACATGTACGTCGGTGGCGGCAAGACGGTCAAGACGATGCACGTACCCACCGGTCTGAGCGGACTGGGCGGATGAGGGCCGCGATCGACGGCCCCGAGGCGGGGCGCCGGGTCGAGGAGGTCCTCGACCGGATCGCCGCCACCGGCGACCGGGCGGCCTGCGCGGCGGCCGAGGAACTGGTGCGCGTCCTCATGGACTTCTACGGCGCCGGGCTCGCCCGGATCGTCGAGAAGGTCGGGGACGGCCCGCTCGCGCCGGTCTACGGCGACGAACTCGTGGCGAGCCTGCTCTCCCTGCACGGCCTGCACCCCGAGGACGTGCACACCCGCATCGACCGCGCCCTGGCCGCCCACGGTGAACCGCTGGAACTGCTCGGCTTCGACGCGGACACCGGCGTCCTGCGCCTGCGCCCCGCCGCCGCCTCCACCGGCTGCGGCTGCGGCTCGGGCTCCGGCGGCGGACGCGATGGCGGACGCACCCTGGAGGACACCCTGGCCTGCTTCGCCCCCGAGGTGACGAGCGTGGAGCAGGAGCCCGCCGCGGCCCCCGCCCCCGCCCTCCTGCAGATCGGCACCCGGCCCCCGAGCCCGGCGCGGGTGCCGTGAGCGGGCCCGGGCTCCTGCACGACGGCCCGCGCGCCCCGCGCGGGCTGCGCCGGTTCGCGGGACCGCGCCCGCCCCGGCCCGAGACCTGCGAGCTGTGCGGGGTCGCCGTGCCCCAGGACGGCCACCGCCACCTGGTGCAGACCGAGCAGCGCGCCCTGCTCTGCGCCTGCACCGCCTGCGCCCTGCTGTTCGACCGGCCGGGCGCGGGCACCGGCCGGCTGCGGGCCGTACCGGACCGCTACCTCACGGACCCCGCCCACCGGCTCGACGACGGCGCGTGGGAACTCCTCCAGATCCCGGTCGGCGTCGCCTTCTTCTTCCGCAACGCCGCCCTCGACCGGCTGGTCGCCCTGTACCCGAGCCCGGCCGGAGCCACCGAGAGCGAACTCGACCCCGAGACCTGGCAGACCGTACTCGGCGGCGGCCGGCTGTCCACGCTCCTCGAACCCGACGTCGAGGCGCTGCTGCTGCGCCGCTCGGAGGGCCGCACCGAGTGCTACCTGGTGCCGATCGACATCTGCTACGAGCTGGTGGGGCGGATGCGGCTGCTGTGGCAGGGCTTCGACGGCGGGGCGGAGGCCCGGGCCGCGCTGAACACCTTCTTCGAGCAGGTGGAACGACGGGCCAAGGCCCTGGCCCCGACGGCGGACGAGGACGGGGTCCGATGACGGAATTCGCCTTCACCTGCACCGGGGTACGCGCCGACCCGTACGCCGCCGGCCCCACCCTCGTCTTCCGGCTGCGGATCACCGCCGCCGGCGACGCCCCGGTGCATGCCATCGCCCTGCGCTGCCAGATCCGCATCGAACCGGCCCGGCGCGGTTACGGCCCCGCCGAGGCGGAAGGGCTCGCGGACCTGTTCGGCGAGCGCTCCCGCTGGGGCAACACCCTCCAGCCGGTGCAGTTCGCCCAGGTCTCCGTCATGGTCCCGAGCTTCACCGGGGAGTCCGAGACCGACCTGGTCGTCCCCTGCACCTACGACATGGACATCGCCGCCACCCGGTACTTCGAGGCCCTGGCGGAGGGCGAGGTACCGCTGCTGATGCTGTTCTCCGGCACCGCCTTCACCGGCGACGCCGGCTTCCGCGTCGAACCGGTGCCCTGGGACCGCGAAGCCACGTACCGGATGCCCGTCGCCGTGTGGCGGGAGATGGTCGAACAGCACTTCCCCGGCTGCGGTTGGCTCCGGCTGCCCCGCGACACCATGGACGAGCTGCTCGCCTTCCGCTCCCGCCACGCCCTCGCCTCCTGGGAGGCGACCGTACGGGCCCTGCTGGACGCGGCCGGCCCGCCGCCGCAGGACCCGCCGGGTCCCGTCCGGCTCGGCGCGATCCTGCCGCGCCTCACCGAGAGGGCGGCTCCGTGACCACGACGACCACCCCCCACTCCGGCCCCCACTCCGGCCCCCACTCCGACCCCCACCGGGGCTCCCACCCCGGCTTCGCGGTCGCCCGACAGGTGGCCGACGCGGTCCTGTTGGAGGGGTACGTGCTCTACCCCTACCGGGCCTCGGCCGCGAAGAACCGGCTGCGCTGGCAGTTCGGTGTCCTCGTGCCCCCGGCGTGGGGCCGCGCGCACGAGGAGCACGTCCTCCAGCAGACCGAGATCCTGATGGAACCGCGGGGCGCGGCGACCCTCGCCCTGGAGCTGCGCTTCCTGCACGCGCAGCGGCGTACGGTCCAACAGGCCACGGACGACGGCGGCTTCGCCGAGGTCGCCGAGCTGCACCTGGCCGACCGGGTCCTCGTGCCCTGGGACGAGGGCACCGAGGAACGGGTCGAGGTGACCGTCCCCGTGGCCGAACTGCTGGGCGACGACGGCGTCACCTTCCCCTTCCACCGCCCCGCCCGCGTCGACACCGAGCCCGTCCAGGACGCCGACGGGCGCACGGTGGGCCGCCTGGTGCGCCGTACCGAGGAGATCGAGGGCGTGCTGCGGCTGCACGCCACCGAACTCCCCGGCGCCTACCGGGTGCTGCGGCTCCGGGCGGTGGTGGAGAACACCAGCCCCTGGACCCCGCCCCCCGGAGCGGGCCCGGTGGACCGCGAGGCCGCCCTGCCCCACTCGCTGGTCGCCGCCCACCTGCTGCTGGGCCTGGACCCCGGGTCCTTCCTCTCGATGACCGACCCGCCCGAATGGGCCAGGCAGGCCGTGGCCGCCTGCGAGAACCGCCACACCTGGCCGGTGCTCGCGGGCGAACCCGGCCGCGCCGACGTGGTCCTGTCCTCCCCGATCATCCTGGAGGACCATCCGGCCATCGCCCCCGAGAGCGCGGGCGCCATGTACGACGCTCTTGAGATCGACGAGATCCTCGCTCTGCGCACGGCCGCCCTGACCGAGCAGGAGAAGCGCGAGGCCCGCGGCACCGACGCCCGGGCCGCCGCCGTGATCGACCTCGCCGACTCGATGCCGCCCGAGGTGCTGGAGCGGCTGCACGGCGCCGTCCGCGCGCTGCGTGAGGTCACCGGTCCCGATCAGCCGCCGCTCATCGCCGAACTCCCCGCCGAGGACGTGGTGTTCCGGCCGGACACCCCCTGGTGGGACCCGGCCCGCGCGGACACCGCCGACCCGACCCGCGACCGGATCACGATCGGCGGCGCCTCGGTGGGCCCCGGCAGCCGCGTCCGGCTGCGCCCCGGCTTGCGGCGCACCGACGCCCAGGACCTGTTCCTCCAGGGCCGTACCGCGCTGGTCGAGGCCGTACTGCACGACGTCGACGGGGGAGTGCACCTCGCCGTCACCGTGGAGGACGACCCGGGCGCGGACATCCGGCGGGAACAGGGCAGGTTCCTCTACTTCCAGCCCGACGAGGTCACCCCCCTGGAGGACGCGTGAAGGAACGGGACGAACGGGTCCTGGTCGCGGGCATCGGCAACGTCTTCCTCGGCGACGACGGCTTCGGCGTCGAGACCGTACGGGCGCTGGCCGAGCACCCCCTGCCCGACGGGGTCGAGGTGGTGGACTTCGGGGTGCGCGGGGTCCACCTCGCCTACCAGCTCCTCGACGGCTACGACACGCTCCTGTTGGTCGACGCCACCGCACGCGGCGGCGAGCCGGGCACGTTGTACCTCATCGAGGTCGACGGCGGCACGGTCACGGGCCCGGCCGGCGTCGAGGAACCGCCGCCGCCCGCCCTCGACGGCCACCAGATGTCACCCGACGCCGTCCTCGCCCTGCTGGACACCCTGTGCGCCGGGACGGGCGCCACCCCGCCCCGGCGCATCCTCGTCCTCGGCTGCGAACCGGCCGGTGTCGAGGAGGGCATCGGGCTGAGCGCACCCGTGGCCGCCGCGGTACCGGAGGCCGTACGCACGGCCCTGGACCTGATCCACGGCCGGCCCCATGACGCAACCGACCGGCCTCGCACGCAACCGTCCGGCCTCGCCGCGAACTGAGGAGAACTCCATGAAGAAGGCCGTCATCGGCGGGGCCGCGATCGCCGCCCTCACCGCCGTCCTGCTGCAGGTCGTCCCCGACATCCGCCGCTACCTGCGCATGCGCCGCATGTGACACCGCCGCGGGCGCGGCCGTGGACGCGGGTGCGGACACGGGCGCCCGAATGGCGTACGGGGCGTGCCGCGCACCGGCGTGCCCGACCGCACGGACCCCGTCCCGCCGGTTCAATGAGCCCCGGCAGGACGGAGTCCGATGCACGAGATGTCGATCGCCATGGCCGTCGTGGGCCAGGTGGAAGAGGCGGCCCGGTCGGGCGGCGCACAGGCCGTCACCTCCGTACGGCTGCGGGTCGGTGAGCTGGCGGGCGTGGTCCCCGACGCGCTGGCCTTCTGTTTCGAACTGGCCTGCGCCGGAACGGTCCTCGAAGGCGCCGAACTCCTCACGGAGTCCGTCCCGGCCCGCGCCCGCTGCGGCTCCTGCCCCGACACCTGGGCGGTGGGAATGCCCCCCGAGCTGTGCTGTCCCGGATGCGGCAGGGCCACCGACGTGGAACTGCTGTCGGGCCGTGAGCTGGAGATCCTCAGCGTGCGCTGGGAAGACGGCCCCGCCGGTGCCCGTACCCGCGAACCGATTCCCGAGGAGGCCTGAACCATGTGCCGAGTGGTCGATCTGCGGCAGGCGGTGCTCGCCAAGAACGATGCCACCGCCCGGATCCTGCGCACCGAACTCACCGCCCGCGGTACGACGGTGGTCAATCTGCTCTCCAGCCCCGGCAGCGGCAAGACGGCGCTGCTGGAACGCGAACTGCTCCTCGCGCGCGAGCGGGGCGTGGCCGTGGCCGCCCTGACCGCCGACCTGGCCACCGAGAACGACGCGGTGCGGCTGGCCCGTTCGGGCGTACCGGTCAAGCAGGTGCTCACCGACGGGCTGTGCCACCTGGAGGCCGCGATGCTCGGCCGGCACCTGGACGGCTGGCTGCCCGAGGACACCCGGCTCCTCTTCGTGGAGAACGTGGGCAACCTGGTCTGCCCGGCCGGCTACGACCTGGGGGAGACGCTGCGGGTGGTGCTCGCCTCGGTGACCGAGGGCGAGGACAAGCCGCTGAAGTACCCGACCGCCTTCGGGCTGGCCCAGCTGGTGGTGGTCACCAAGACCGACATCGCGGGGGCGGTCGAGTTCGACGAGGCCGCCTTCCGCGCCAACGTAGAGCAGGTCAATCCCGGTGTGGAGGTGGTGCTCACCTCGGCGCGCGCGGGTACGGGCCTGGGCGTCCTGCTCGACCGGGCCCTGGCGGCCGGGTCGGGTACGGGGACGCACACCCCGGTGATGGCCCGCCGGCAGCACGCGCCCGGTCACGACCACGGCCACGGCCACGGCCATGAGCACGAGCACGAGCACGAGCACGAGCACGAGCACGTACACGAGCACGGGCACGGGCACGGGCACGACGAGGCCCACGATCACGAGCACGATCACCCGCACGTCCACACGGTCGCGCAGACCCGCTGATGGAGGCGGTGCAGCGGCGCCGGATCACCGTCCGGGGCGTGGTCCAGGGCGTCGGCTTCCGGCCCTACGTCTACACCCGCGCGACCGGGCTGGGACTGGCCGGGCACGTCACCAACACCCCCGAGGGCGTCGTCGCGGAGGTCGAGGGCGCCCCGGCGGCGGTGGTGCGGTTCTGCGAACGGCTCGCGGCGGACGCGCCCCCACTGGCCGTGGTCGACGCCGTCGACCACTGGGAGGTTCCCGTCGCGGGCGGCACCGGATTCACCATCATCGCCTCCCGGACCGGTGGCCCCGCCCGGACGCTCGTCTCCCCGGACGTCGCCACCTGCGCCGACTGCCTCACCGAACTGGCCGACCCGGCCGACCGGCGCCACCGGCACCCCTTCATCACCTGCACCCACTGCGGGCCGCGCTTCACCATCGTCACCGGGCTGCCCTACGACCGTGCCCACACCACCATGGCCCCCTTCCCCATGTGCCCCGACTGCGCCCGCGAGTACGGGGACCCGGCCGACCGCCGCTTCCACGCCCAGCCCGTCGCCTGCCCTGCCTGCGGCCCCCGCCTCGCACTGCTCACCGGCCGACCGCCCCACGAGAGAACCGGGGTCGACCCGGTCGCCGAGGCCCGGCGGCTCCTGGCGGCCGGCGCGATCCTCGCCGTCAAGGGCCTGGGCGGCTACCACCTGGCCTGCGACGCCACCCACCCGGGCGCCGTCGCCGAACTGCGCCGGCGCAAGGCCCGCGGGGACAAACCCTTCGCCCTGATGGCCCGGGACCTCGCCGACGTCGAGCCGTTCGCGCACATCGGCCCCGAGGAACGCGAGCTGCTCACGGGCGGCGCCCGGCCCATCGTGCTGCTGCGCCGCCGCGCCGGCGCGGACGGCCCGGACGGGGTCGCCCCCGGCTGCCCCGACCTCGGCGTGATGCTCCCGTACACCCCCGTCCACCACCTGCTGCTCGGCCTGCCCGGAGACCCCCCGGGGCCCCGGCTGCTCGTCATGACCAGCGGGAACCTGGCGGGGGAGCCCATCGTCACCGACGACGCCGAGGCCCTGGACCGGCTCGCGGCCCTCGCCGACGCCTGGCTCACGCACGACCGGCCCATCCACGTACCCTGCGACGACTCCGTGGTGCGGGTGTGCGACGGCGAGCCGCTGACCGTACGCCGCTCACGTGGGTACGCCCCGCTGCCGCTGACCCTGCCGGTGCCCGTCCCCGCGAGCCTCGCCGCGGGCGGGGACCTGAAGAACACCTTCTGTCTCGGCGAAGGGCGCCAGGCGTGGCTGTCCGCCCACATCGGCGACATGGACGACCTCGCCACCCAGTACGCCCTCGAAGGCGCCGAGCGGCAGTTGGAGTCCATCACCGGCGTCGCCCCCGTGCTCCTCGCCGCCGACCGGCACCCCGGCTACCGCTCCACCCGGTGGGCGGAGCGCGCGGCGGGCGCCCGGCCGATCGTCCGTGTCCAGCACCACCACGCGCACATCGCCTCCACCCTGGCGGAGCACGGCCTGGAAGGCGACCGCCCGGTCATCGGCGTCGCCTTCGACGGCACCGGCTACGGCGACGACGGCGCCGTGTGGGGCGGCGAGGTCCTCCTCGCCGACTACGCCGGGTTCACCCGGTTCGCCCACCTCGCCTACGTCCCGCTGCCGGGCGGCGACGCGGCCGTGCACCGCCCGTACCGCATGGCGCTGTCCCACCTGCGGGCCGCGGGCATCGACCGGAGCCCGGAGCTGCCCTGTGTCGCCGCCTGCCCGCCGGGTGAGATCCGGCTGCTGGAGCGCCAGTTGGAGCGCGGGCTGAACTGCGTCCCGACCTCCAGCATGGGCCGCCTCTTCGACGCCGTCTCCTCCCTGGCCGGCATCTGCCACCTGGCCGGCTACGAGGCCCAGGCCGCCATCGAGCTGGAGGGCGCCGCCCTGGGCGCGTGCGCGGCCGATGCCGGACCCGGCTACGCCTTCGGCCTCCGCGACGCGGCGACCGACCCCGACCTCGACGCCGGCCCGGTCACCGCCGATCCGGGGCCCGTGCTCGCCGCCGTGGTGGCCGACGTGCGGGCCGGTACGGACCCGGCGCTGATCGCCGCCCGCTTCCACACCTCCGTCGCCGCCCTCGTCGCCACGCTCTGCGTTCGCGCGCGGGAGCGGCACGGCCTGGACACCGTCGCCCTGACCGGCGGGGTCTTCGCCAACACCCTGCTCTCCGTGGAGTGCGCCCGGCTCCTGCGCGCGGCCGACTTCACCGTCCTGCGGCACGGCCGGGTCCCCCCGAACGACGGCGGTCTGTCCCTCGGCCAGCTCCTGGTGGCCGGCGCGCGGTACGCGCCCTGACCACGCCCGCCGGCCGCGACACAGCCCCTGACACAGCCCCTGACACACCCACAGCAAGGAGAAGCCCATGTGCCTGGCGGTGCCCGGCAGAGTGCTCGACATCGGGGAGAAGGACGGCACCCGCATGGCCACCGTCGACTTCGGCGGTGTGCAGAAGGAGGTGTGCCTGGAGTACCTGCCCGACCTCCAGGTGGGCGAGTACGCCATCGTCCACGTGGGTTTCGCCCTCCAGCGCCTCGACGAGGAGTCGGCCAAGCAGACCCTCGAACTCTTCGCGCAGCTCGGCATGCTCCAGGAGGAGTTCGGCGACCCGTGGGAACAGGCCGCAGCGGTCGGCGGGGACCCCTGGCCCTTCACCGACGATCCCGACCTCGAACCAGGGCCCGCGTCCGAGCCCACGCCCGCCCTCGCCGCCCCGCAGGAGGAAGTCCAGCCGTGAAGTACATCGAGGAGTTCCAGGACCCCGCCCTCGCCCGCCGGCTGCTGGACGACATCCATGCCACCGTGACCCGGCCCTGGGCACTGATGGAGGTCTGCGGCGGCCAGACCCACACCATCATCCGGCATGGCATCGATCAACTGCTGCCGGAACAGGTCGAGTTGATTCACGGGCCGGGCTGTCCGGTGTGCGTCACGCCGCTGGAGGTCATCGACAAGGCGCTGGAGATCGCCTCCCGCCCCGACGTGATCTTCTGTTCCTTCGGGGACATGCTCCGGGTGCCCGGGACCGGCCGCGACCTGTTCCAGGTGCGCAGCGAGGGCGGTGACGTACGCGTCGTCTACTCCCCGCTCGACGCCCTGCGGATCGCCCGGGAGAACCCGAAGCGCCAGGTGGTCTTCTTCGGCATCGGCTTCGAGACCACGGCGCCGCCCAACGCCATGACGGTCCACCAGGCGAAGAAGCTGGGCATCCCCAACTTCAGCCTGCTGGTCTCCCACGTGCGGGTGCCCCCGGCGATCGAGGCGATCATGCGGTCGCCGAGCTGCCGGGTGCAGGGCTTCCTCGCCGCCGGGCACGTGTGCAGCGTGATGGGCGTGCGCGAGTACCCCGAACTGGCCGCGCGCCACCGGGTCCCGATCGTGGTGACGGGCTTCGAACCGCTGGACATCCTGGAAGGCGTACGCCGGGCCGTCCGGCAGCTGGAGCGCGGCGAGCACACCGTGGACAACGCCTACGCCCGCGCCGTCCGCCCCGAGGGCAACCCGGCCGCCCTCGCCATGCTGGAGGACGTCTTCGAGGTCACCGACCGGGCCTGGCGGGGCATCGGCGTCATCCCCGACAGCGGCTGGCGGCTCTCCGAGCGCTACCGGGACTTCGACGCCGAACACCGCTTCTCCGTCACCGGCATCAACACCCGGGAACCGGCCGAGTGCCGCAGCGGCGAGGTGCTCCAAGGGCTGCTGAAACCGCACGAGTGCGAAGCCTTCGGCACGCTGTGCACCCCGCGCAGCCCGCTCGGCGCCACCATGGTCTCCAGCGAGGGCGCATGCGCCGCGTACTACCTCTACCGGCGGCTGGAGCTGGGCACCGTACCCGCCACCGCCACCGCCGGCGGCGCCGCGGCCGCGAAGGCCACGAAGGCCGCCGTGACCGCCCCGACCGCAACGAGCGCCCCGCTGGAGGCGAGCCCCGTTGTCTGACACCGCACTCGACATCACGGCCTGGACCTGCCCGGCCCCGCTGCGCGACCGCCCCCGCGTGGTGATGGGCCACGGCGGCGGTGGCGCGCTCTCCGCCGAGCTGGTCCAGCACCTGTTCGCCCCCGCCTTCGGCGGCGACGTGCTCGCCCAGCTCGGGGACTCCGCGGCCGTCTCCCTGGGCGGGGTCCGGCTGGCCTTCTCCACCGACTCGTACGTGGTGCGGCCGCTGTTCTTCCCGGGCGGCTGCATCGGCGACCTCGCGGTCAACGGCACCGTCAACGACCTCGCCATGAGCGGCGCCCGGGCGGCCTACCTGTCCTGCGGGTTCATCCTGGAGGAGGGCGTCGAGATGTCGGTGGTGGCGCGCGTGGCCGAAGCCATGGGGGCGGCCGCGCGGGCCGCCGGCGTGGAGGTGGCCACCGGCGACACCAAGGTCGTGGAAGCGGGCCACGGGGACGGCATCTACCTCAACACCGCGGGCATCGGGATCATCCCCGACGGGGTGGACCTGCGCCCGCAGCGCGTCGTCCCCGGCGACGTCGTCATCGTCAGCGGCGAGATCGGCCTCCACGGCGTGGCGATCATGAGTGTCCGCGAGGGGCTGGAGTTCGGCGTCGACATCTTGAGTGACTGCGCGGACCTGGGCGGCCTCGTCCGGGCCATGCTCGCGGTCACTCCCGACCTGCACGTCCTGCGCGACCCCACCCGGGGCGGCCTGGCGGCCTCCCTCAACGAGATCGCGGCCGCCTCGGGCACCGGCGTCGTGATCCAGGAGGGCCGGGTCCCGGTCCCGGCGGCCGTCGCGAACGCCTGCGCGATCCTCGGACTCGACCCGCTCTACGTGGCCAACGAGGGCAAGCTGGTCGCCTTCGTGCCCCGCGAGCACGCCGAGGCCGTTCTCGACGCCATGCGAGCCCATCCCCTGGGCCGCCACGCGGCCGTGATCGGCGAGGCCGTCGACGCCCACCCGGGCCTGGTCGTGGCCCGCACCGCACTCGGCGGCACCCGCGTGGTCGACCTCCCGATCGGTGAGCAGTTGCCGCGGATCTGCTGACCGGTGCGCAAGATGGGTGCCGGCCCCGATGTGCGGGGCCGGCCGGGCGGGCGATGCTGAAGGTGTCCGCGCCCGCCGCCCCCTCGCGGACCCGCCCCGGACGATGAACACCCCCTGCGTCTCGACGGCGTCGACGCGGAGCGGCCCCTGCCCACGGTGGCGCACCTGCTCCCGCGCCCTCGCCGGCCCACGGAAAGGAGCGGGGCCATGCCGGCATCCCACGACACGAGGAGCACCGGTCCCGCGGACCCGGCCGGGCCACGGCCCCGCCGGGCCGTCGCCTGGCCGGCCCTGGCCCTGGGGGTCTGGGCCGCGGTGGCCGGGGCCACCCTGCCCAACGGGCTCGTCCTGGCGGCCGGCCTGATCGTGGCCGCCCTGGCGGTGAACCGGCTGGGCGCGGAGCCCCGTACGCACCGCCGGGCGAAGCCGATGGCACCACCCTGATCGGCGGCCCGCGCCCGCTACGGTCGCCCGGCGGGATCCTGGTCGGGAGCGGGCTCCGCGACGTCCTCGGGGGACCTGGCGGGGGCCGGCACGGCGGCGAGCAGCGGGGCGCGTACCGCACGCCGCTCCCTGAACCACGCGGCCAGGGGCTCGGTGTAGCGGGCGGTGAGCGGCCCGATCACCACGAGGATGAGCACGTAGGCGGTGGCCAGCGGCCCGAGGGCCGGTTCGATGCCCGCGGTGACCGCGAGACCGGCGATGACGATGGAGAACTCGCCGCGTGCGACGAGCGTGCCGCCGGCCCGCCAGCGGCCCTTGACCCCGACGCCCGCGCGCTTCGCCGCCCAGTACCCGGTGGCGATCTTCGTGCCCGCCGTGACCACGGCGAGGGCGAGCGCCGGCAGCAGGACCGGAGGAATGCTGGCGGGGTCGGTGTGCAGGCCGAAGAAGACGAAGAACACGGCGGCGAACAGGTCCCGGAGCGGGCTGAGCAGGGTGTGCGTACCCTCGGCCACCTCCCCGGACAGGGCGATGCCGACCAGGAACGCGCCGACCGCGGCGGAGACCTGCAACTGCTGGGCGACGCCCGCCACCAGCAAGGTCAGACCGAGGACGACCAGCAGCAACTTCTCGGGGTCGTCGCTGGAGACGAAGCGGGAGATGTGGCGGCCGTAGCGGACCGCGACGAAGAGGACCAGGCCGGCGACGCCGAGGGCGATGGCCAGGGTCAGGCTGCCCGCCGCGAGACCGACCCCGGCCAGCAGCGCGGTGACGATGGGCAGGTAGACGGCCATGGCCAGGTCTTCGAGGACCAGGATCGACAGGATGACGGGGGTCTCCCGGTTGCCGACGCGGCCGAGATCGCCCATGACCTTGGCGATGACGCCCGAGGAGGAGATCCAGGTGACCCCCGCCAGGACCACGGCTGCCACCGGCCCCCAGCCCAGCAACAGGGCCGCGACCGCGCCCGGCACGGCGTTGAGGGTGAAGTCGACCAGCCCGGCCGGGTACTGGGTCTTGAGGTTGGAGACCAGGTCCGAGGCGGTGTACTCCAGCCCCAGCATCAGCAGCAGCAGGATGACGCCGATCTCGGCGCCTATCGCGACGAATTCCTCGCTGGCGCCCATGGGCAACAGTCCGCCGGTGCCGAAGGCGAGACCCGCCAGCAGGTACAGGGGGATCGGGGAGAAGTGGAAGCGGCCGGCGAGCCTGCCCAGCAGACCCAGGCCCAGGATGATGGCACCGAACTCGATCAGGAAGACGGCGGAGTGCACAGGCGATCACTCCCGTCCGAGTATGGAGGCGGCCGCGTCGACGCCCTCGCGGGTGCCGATCACGATGAGCGTGTCCCCACCGGCGAGACGGAAATCGGGTGCGGGGGACGGGCGGGCCTCGGCCCGCCGCAGGACCGCCACGATCGACACCCCGGTCTCCGTCCGCATCCGGGTCTCGCCCAGCAGCCGGCCGTTCCAGTACGAGTGACCGGACAGCTCGATGCGCTCGGCGACCAGCCCGAGATCGGTGGTGTGCAACAGGTTCGGGCTGTGGTGGGCGGGCATCAGGGCGTCGATCAGCGAGGTGGTCTCCGCCCCGGACAGGTGCAGCGACTGGGCGCACGCGTCAGGATCGTCCGCACGGTAGACGTTCACCGTGCGGGTGCCGTCGCGGTGGGCGATCACCGACAGGTGGCGCCGCTCGCGGGTGGTGAGGTCGTACTGGACCCCGATGCCGGGCAGTGGCGTGGTGCTCATCCGTGGAGCAGGCACAGCTCTGTCCCCCCTTGCTTCGTGTTCGACGGTGGTGCGGCGCAGCCTGACGGCATACAGGTTCCGGTGGCCGCGCGGGCTCATGGTGCCACCTCGCGCGGGGGGCCGGATATGGGTGTCGGCACGGATGGACAAGGCCCCCGGTAGCCGACAGGCTGAGGCGGGGACACCGATCCCACCGCAGGTCACCGCAGGTGCGAGGGCGCATCGGCGGGGATGGTGGGAGCGAGCGGTCCGCCATCGCGGCGGACCCGGAACGAAGGAAGGAACGCCCGTGTCGCTGTACTGGCGGATCTTCCTGCTCAACGCGGCCGTCCTCGTCACCGCCGTCCTGCTGCTCCTCGGCCCGGTCACCGTCTCCACCCCGGTGCTCTTCGGCGAAGCCGTGGTGCTGCTCGCCGGGCTGGCCGCCATGCTCATCGCCAACGCCGCCCTGCTCCGGATCGGCCTGGCACCGCTCGGCCGGCTGACCCGCGCGATGAGCGCGGTCGACCTGCTGCGCCCCGGCGGCCGGGCGCGGGTGGAGGGCCCCGCCGAAGTGGTCGAGCTGACCACCTCCTTCAACGCCATGCTGGGCCGCCTGGAGGCCGAGCGGGCCGGCAGCAGCGCCCGCGCCCTCTCCGCCCAGGAAGCCGAACGGCGGCGCATCGCCCAGGAACTGCACGACGAGGTCGGCCAGACCCTCACCGCCGTCCTGCTCCAGCTCAAGCACGCCGCCGACCGCGCCCCGGCCCCCTTGCGGGAGGAGCTCCGCCAGGTGCAGGAGACGACCCGTACGAGCCTGGACGAGATCCGCCGGATCGCCCGCAGACTGCGCCCGGGAGTCCTGGAGGAGCTCGGGCTGCACAGTGCCGTGCGTGCGCTGACGGCCGAGTTCACCAGCGGCTCGCTGACCGTTCGGCACGTCATCGGCCCGCACGTGCCCCCGCTGGACGAAGCGGCCGAACTCGTCGTCTACCGGGTCGCCCAGGAGGCCCTGACCAACGCCGCCCGGCACGCCGGCGCGAGCGAGGTCGAGGTGCGCCTGGCGGGCCGGCCCGACGGGGCGGTCCAACTCCTGGTCCGCGACAACGGCCGGGGCATCGGAGCCGCCGGTGAGGGCGCGGGGATCCAGGGCATGCGGGAACGGGCCCTGCTGATCGGCGCCGCCCTCGCCATCGGCAGCGGCCCTCGGGGCGGCACCGACGTACGGCTGGACGTACCGGCGGTGACCACGGCCGCCGCCGCGACCACGGAGGAGAACCGTTGACCGATCCTGAACGGCCGCCGACCCGTGTGCTGCTCGCCGACGACCACGCCCTCGTACGGCGCGGGGTCCGACTCATCCTCGACGCCGAGCCCGACCTGACGGTGGTCGCCGAGGCCGGGGACGGAGCGGAGGCCGTCGCCCTGGCCCGTACCGGGGAGGTGGACCTCGCCGTCCTCGACGTGGCGATGCCCCGGATGACCGGACTGCAGGCCGCACGGGAACTCTCCCGGCTGCGCCCGGAGCTGCGCATCCTCATCCTGACCATGTACGACAACGAGCAGTACTTCTTCGAGGCGCTCAAGGCCGGGGCGGCCGGCTATGTCCCGAAGTCGGTCGCCGACCGTGACCTGGTCGAGGCGTGCCGGGCCGCGATCCGGGACGAGCCGTTCATCTATCCCGGTGCCGAGACCACCCTCATCCGCAACTACCTGGACCGGGCCCGCCAGGGCGACCCGCTGCCGGCCCGGGCGATCACCGAGCGCGAGGAGGAGATCCTCAAGCTCGTCGCGGAAGGCCATTCCTCGAAGGAGATCGGCGACCTCCTGGTCATCAGCGCCAAGACCGTGGAGCGCCACCGGGCCAACCTGCTCCAGAAGCTGGGGATGCGCGACCGGCTGGAACTGACCCGGTACGCGATCCGGGTCGGCCTCATCGAGCCGTAGGCCGCCTCCTCCGGAACCTGCCCGATGCGCGCCGCCGGCCGTGACGACCGGCGCCCGCAGCTCGCACCCTCGTAGCTACGAGGTGGCGCGACCCGGCCCCCGACCCCAGCATGACGCGGGAGACCGCCCGTCCGGGCGCTGTCCACAGGGGCCGGGAGGGGAAGACGTGCTGCGGTATCCGAGCAGGTTGTGGGCGTTGGTGTTGATGTGCCTGGCAGGACTGGTGTCGACGGGCACGCACGCGCCCGCCTTCGCCTTCGCCACCGCCCCCGCCACTGCGTCTGTCGCGGCGAAGCCGCCGTTCCAGCTGCCGTTCCCGTGCGGGACCACCTGGCAGTTGAACACCTGGGGCCACAACCCCGCGCTGGACATGGTGGTGGAGGGCAACACCGGTTCCGACGCCCTACCCGTCCTCGCGTCCGCCGCCGGCACGGTGTCCGCCACATATTGGACGAACGGATCGGGCAACACCCTCCAGATCAGCCACGGCAACGGCTGGTTCACGGCGTACTACCACCTGAAGGACGACCCGGCGACCTACGTCAAGAAGGGCGACCCCGTCCAGCCGTCCACCCGGATCGGCCGGATCGGCACCTCGGGTGCCTCCGAGTGGTCCCACCTGCACTACGAGCAGCGCTACCTGGCCTCCGGCGACTTCACCGACGAGAGCCACCGCGTCCCGGCCCACTTCGACGGCATCGAGTACTCGGGCGCCGCGAAGGAGTGGCCGAGCGTCACCAGCCGCAACTGCGCCGGCACCCCGCCCCCGGCCTGGCAGGACTGCCCGTCCGGCCACGTCTGCTTCTACTCGGGGGCCGACGGCACCGGCACCGTCTGCCGTTCCGCCGTCGACGAGCCCCGGAGCACGTGCGGGCTGCGCCGATCCTTCTTCAACAACGGCACACCGCAGCCGGGTTACGACCACGTGCAGGTGTACTTCCGGGAGGGCGGCAGCGCCTGCCTGCACCGCGGCTGGGACGAGGGACGCGGGAACCTCCCCGCCGGGGGCCGGACCATCGAGCGCTTCCAGTGGCGCGGGGAGTGCTGAAGACAGGCCATCGTTGTGGGAACGATTGATTCCGCCGGCTAGCCTTCCCCTGCACCTCCGGGGAAGGAAGCGACGTGAACAGCATCATCGTGGTTCCGGGGCCCACCATGTCCCCGACCGCACAACTCCGCCTGGCACCGGGGCAGACCCTCCGGTTCGGCCGCGAGCCGTACGGCGCCTCCGGGGGCGGCCCGCACGTCCTACGGGTCCCGCACGCCGGCGTCTCACGCTCGGCGGGGGAGATCACCGCCACCGCCACGTACTGGTCCCTCAGCAATTTCTCCCGCTCGGCGACGTACGTGGTCGAGAACCCCGAGGGCGCCGGCGAGCACATCAAGATAGGCCCCGGCCGGCTGGACGCACCGGTCCCCTTCGAATTCGCCCGACTCGTCCTGCCCGCCGGCTCCGAACTGCTCACCCTCGACGTCTGGGCGCCGCGCCACGACTACGCCGACCGGGACGCCACCGGCGAGCCCGACGGGGAGCCGACCGTGGTCCCCTTCCCGCTCGACCGCTCCAGCCGCTACTTCCTGGTACTCACCGCGCTCTGCGAGCCGAGGCTGCGCGGCGCACCGCACGCGCCGCTGCCCACCGTCGAGCAGGTGGTCGAACGGCTCAAGCCGGCCTGGCCCGCCGCCAATCGCGCCGCCGTGCAGTGGAACATCGACTACCTCGCGGTCAAACTGCGCCTCAAGCCCGGCCCCGACACCGTCGATCCGGGGCCGCGGCTGGTCGGCAAGAAGGAGACCCTGGTCTCGCTCGCCCTGCGCTTCGACCTCGTCCGCGAGCAGGATCTGGTGGCCCTGCCGGCCGCCCCGACCGGTACCGCCCGCTGACCGGGAGAGCCGGTGACCCCGGCGCACTCACCGTCCCGGCCGGCTACCGGGTCGGCCCCTGGGTGGTCGGACACCTGCTGGGGGCCGGCGCCTTCGGCAGCGTGTACGCCGCCCTGCGCGCCCTGCCCGAGCCGGGGCTGCCCGGCCGGGCCGCGCTCAAGATCCTGCCGACCGGTACCCGTACCCCACGCCAGTTACGGCACCTGAGCGAACTTGCCGCGCGCGAGACCGAGGTACTGCGCCGGGTGCGTACACCCCGGCTGATCCGACTGTACGAGGTGCTCACGGTCGACGACCCCGACCGACCCGAACTCGACGGCGCCACCGTCCTCGTCCTGGAAGAGGCGACCGGCTCCCTCGACACCCTGCTGGTCGACGGAGCACCGCCCACCGGGCCCGCCCTGCTCGCCCAGATCTGCGAGGGGCTCGACCAACTGCACGGGGCCGGCTGGGTGCACGGCGACCTCAAGCCGGGCAACGTCCTGCTCATGGCCGACGGCACGGCGCGGCTGGGCGACTTCAACATGGCCGCCGAACTGGAGGGCACCCACGCCTACTCCCCGGCCTTCGCCACACCCGACTACACCCCGCCCGACCTGCTCTGGTCGGAGGTCGGCGAACGCGGTACGAAGATCCGCCCGACGGCCGACATCTGGGCCTTCGGGGTTCTCACCCACGTCGTCCTGACCGGCGCGCTGCCGCTGCCCGGCGGCACCCCGGCCGCCCGCCGGGACGCCGCGCTGCGCTACGCCAGGGGCGAGGAGGAACTGCGCCTGTCCCCGGAACTGCCGGAGCACTGGAAGGACATCGTCCGCGACTGCCTGGCCCGACGGCACGAGGACCGGGCTCCGCACACCGCCGCGTCGCTGCTGCGCCGGGTGGGTGCGGCGGCCGAAGCCTCGTCGCCCGCCCCGCCCGTCCCGGGGGTTCCCCCACCACCGAGGCGCGGCCGCGCGCTGATCGCGGCCGGTACGGCGGCACTCGCGGGCCTGGGCGCCCTCTGGGTCTCGGGCCTGTTCCACCTCGGGGACACCGCCGGGGCATCGGGGTACGACCGGTGCTGGCGGGGCGCGGTCTGCTTCTTCTCGGAGGAGGACGGCCGCGGCGAGATGTGCTCCTGGGTGGACGGCGGCGCCGACTGGATCGACGGCCCGGCCCCCTGCCCGTGGACGGCCCGCAGCGCACCCCGCTCGGTCTTCAACAACGGTTTCGACGTCACCGAGGGGGCGTCCAAGGTCGACGTCGTCTACTTCGGCCAGGCAGCCCAGCAGGAGCTGCTGGGCTGCGTGAAGGTACGGACGAGGACCAACCTGAGCGGAACCGTCCGGCCGCGCTCCCACGCCTGGGTCCCCCACTGCTGAGGCCCTCCGGCCGGGCCGGCTCGGGCTACGCGACCTCGATGCCGTACCCCCTCACGAGTGCCTCGAGACCGTGGTCGTAGCCCTGCCCGACGGCGCGGAAGCGCCACTGCCCGCCCCGACGGTAGATCTCGGCCAGGAGGAGGGTCCGTTCGCTGGTGCTGCCGTCGAGCGTGGCCTGTGCCGCGGCCTGCGCGTCGCTGCCCGGCGCGATGCAGATCTGGACCGCTCCGACGTCTCCGAACGTGGCGCTGCCGTCGATGGCGGCGGCGATCGCGATCCTGTGGGCGGCGGGGGGAAGCGCGGCGAGATCGAGGGTGACGGTCTGCTCGGTCGGGCCGTCGCACAGGAGCCGGACGGTGCCGTCCGGGCTCTCGGGTGCTCCGTAGAAGACGAAGTCCTCGTCGCAGGAGACCTGTTCCTCCTCATCGAGGACGAAGGCGACCACGTCGATCTCGCAGTCCGTCCGCAGCGCCCAGGAGGCACCGACGTGCCAACGGCCGGCCGTGGGGAGGGCGGGGAGATCGAGGACCCCGCCGCGGGGGAGAACCTCGGTCGACGCACCGCCTCCGTGGTGGGCGACGACCGGCTCGGGGCTCGGTGCACCGAGCCACGCGGAGTCGTGGACCGGTAGTCCCAAGGAGGTGACGCGAGCCATGCGACGATCGCCCTCGCCGCCCGGCAGCAGCACGATGTCGGTGACGCTCGCCGAGAGATTGATCGCGGCGGCCCCGCCCATCTCCACGACACGCGCTCGCGAGGCGGCCGCCTCCTCGTGGGTGCCACCCAGCACGAGGACCCTGCGCCGCCCGAACGGCTTCGCGGCGGGCCGGGGCTCGGCCTGCCGGGGCACCGCGGCGGTGGGCTGTGCGGCGGGAGGCTGTACGGCGACGGGCGCTTGTGGCGGAGCCTGCTTCTCGTGGGGCGTTCCGGGACGCACGTCCGCCAGCAGCGTGAGGAACGCCTGCTCGTCGATGACGGTGACCCCTTCGGCGACCGCCCGTCGGGCCTTCGCCGAGAGCGCGTTCGCGTCGTTGGTGACGAGGGCGCTGGTGTGCCGGCTGACCGTGCTCATCACGTTCAGGCCGCTCGCGACCGACCGGGCGACCAGTTCGACCCGAGCGATCTCCGTCTCGCCCGTGACGGCGATCTTCATCCCCTGGACGAGCGGCTCGCCGGGCTTCAGCGGGCCCGGGTTGCGGTAGGCGCAGGGGACCTTCGGCAGTTTCGGTGCGAACCGCGGGTCCTGCCGGGGCGGGCAGGACACCAGGGGCAGCGGGAGGTCCAGCCGTACGGCTTCGGCGAGCGAGGCGCGGAAGATCCCCGCGAGGACACGGGTGTCGTCCAGCGCGTCATGGGCTCTGGTCTGCGTCACGCCGTAGTGCGCGGCCAGGGAGGCCAGACCGAGGTCGGCGGTGGGCGGCTCCACCCGGCGGTTCAAGGCCAGGGTGCACAGACGTCGGGCGACGGGCAGGTGGAGCCGGGCGCGGGCGAACTCGTGGGCCAGGAAGTCGTAGTCGAACTGCGCGTTGTGGGCCACCAGGACCCGGTCCCGCAGGAGCGCGCCGATCTGCTCCGCGACGCGCTCGAAGGGGGGAGCGTCGCGCAGCCGCTCCGCCGTGAGCCCGTGGATGTGCACGGGACCCGGATCGCAGCCGGGGTTCACCAGGGTGGTGAACTCCCCGGTCGGGGCGCCGTCCGGCCCGTAGGTCAGCACCGCGATCGAGAGGATCCGGTCGCGCCGTGCGACCAGTCCGGACGTCTCGACATCCACCAGGGCCCAGTCGTGCGCGTACTCGGGCAGGCGCGAGACGTCGAGCGCCGCGGAAACGGTAGTCATGCGGGCAATGATCAACCGGACGCCGCCGCCGATTCAACCCGAATGGCCTTTTGTCCCCTTCGTTCAGGGGTCGCGGCGCCCGCCCCGGCTCCGACCGAAAAGGGACGGACGGTTCGTCCGGCGTGCCGATCTCCCCGGCTGCGCGAAGTGGCCGAAAAGGGAACGGGCCCCACCGCGCACGGCCCAGACTGGTGGGAGACGATCACCAGGGTGAGCAGGAGGCAAGTGTTTCGATGGATCCGTACGCGTACGTGCCCGCCGACGATCCACTCTTCGGCACGGTCCGGATCGAACTCGACCACGAGGCCGGGACGCTGGGCGTGAGCGGGGACGGACTGCCGCCGGTCGACATCCGGCGGGTCCCGGACACCGTGCCGGTGAGCCATGTGCCGATCGGGACGCGCGACCCCGAGCAGCTCACGCTGCTCGTCGACGGCGCGGCGGAGACGCTGCTGCCCGCCAAGGGATTCCTGACCCGGCGCTCGTACCGCGTCGAGGTCGTCTCGGGGGCGCGGAAGTGTCGCTATCTGCTGGTCCCGGACTCCATCGGCACCAGCCGGCTGCTGCGGGACGAGCGGCTGCTGGGCGTCTTCTCCTCGACCGGCGACGGGTACGTGTCGGCCGAGTGGGAGGTGGTCGGCGAGACCGAACCCGCCCACGAGCCCTACGACGCGTCGGTGGGGTACGCGCTCGCGGCGGCCTTCGGCACGGGTGCCGAACCGATGTGGCAGCTCACCCTGAACGCCGCGCTCGACCTCTGGCCCTGAAAGGGCCTCCGTCAGCGCGTTCCACGGGTCGGCCCGCCGCCTATCGGGCCGCGAGGATGTCCTGGAGGTCCCGTACCGCCTCCGACCGACCGTGCTCGGCGTACACGCCCGCCACGTTGACCACCACTTCGTCCACCCCCGCCCGACCGTATTCGGCCAGCTGTGTGGCGATGCTCCCGGGCGTGCCGTAGAGGAAGACCCCGGCGTCGACGAGGGCGCGGGCGCCGAGTCCCGGGCGGCTGTGGTGGACCCGCAGGCCGGCGCGGCGGAGCATGTCGACGTAGTGCGGACCGGCCAGGTGGACGTGGGCCGCGGCGAAGGCGAGCCCGTAGGCGTGGCGTCCCGGACGGTCGACGGCGGCGTGCACGACGGTGACCATGCGGGGCACCGGGCGGCCCGACTCGGCGGCCCCCTTCGCCATGGCGGGCAGCAAGGTGTCGCGGACGTATCCGGGCGGGGTCATCCAACTGATCGCCGCGTCCGCCGCCCGGCCCGCCGCCCGCGCGAGCGTGGGCCGGAGCACCCCGAGTCCGGTCTCCACTCCCGGATGGCGAAGACCCGGCAGGCCGACGGAAGCCCCGTGGCCGGGCCCGGCGGCTCCGTCCTCGGCCCCGACCAGGCGCCGCACCTCGGTCAGGTAGTCCACACAGGCGTCGCGGGGGCTGTCGTACGGCTTGCCGTGCAGCCCGGCGACGAAGTCGGGGGTCGCGGGACCCAGTCCGACGACCGTGCGGTGTCCGGTGAGGACGGACAGGGAGCGGGCCTGGATGGCCGCGTCAAACGGGTGCCGCAGCGGCATGAGGGCGACGCTGGTCCCGACCGGGACCCGGTAGCCCATGCCGGCCAGGTAGGCGAAGACCTGCTGGGTGTCGGCGCAGAGGGACTGGCCCTGCCAGAGGCGGGCGGCGCCCGCGTCACGGACGAGCGCGGCGAAGGGGGCCACGTGCCGGGGGTCCGTCGGCATGGCGGGGAACAGGACGGATACGCGCATCGCTCGGCCTTCAGGGGGACGCGGCTTCGGTGGTCAGGTAGCCCGAAGCCTGGATACGGAAGAGCCGGGCGTAGACGCCGTCGGCCCTCAGGAGGTCGTGGTGCCCGCCGTTCTCGATGACCTGGCCGTTGTCCAGGACGACGATCCGGTCGGCCATCCGGACGGTGGCGAAGCGGTGCGCGATGACCAGGGAGGTGGCGCCGCGGGCGACGTCCTTGAGTCGGCCGAAGATCTCCGCCTCCGCCTCCGCGTCGATGGCGGCCGTCGGTTCGTCGAGGACGACGACGGGGGCGCGGCGCATGAAGGCCCGCCCCAGGGCCATCTTCTGCCACTGGCCGCCGGACAGTTGGTGGCCGTCCTCGAAGTGGCGGCCGAGCGGGGTGTCGTAGCCGCGGGGCAGCGACTCGACGATGCCGTCGGCGCCGGCCGCCCGTGCCGCCTCGGCGACGCGCCCCGTGTCCTCGCGGGATTCGACGCGGCCGAAGCCGATGTTGTCGCGGACGGGCAGCTCGTAGCGGATGAAGTCCTGGAAGATCACGCCGATGTGGCGTTGCAGATCGTCCAGGTCGTACTCCTCGATCGGGACGTCGTCCACCAGGATCTGGCCGCTCGTCGGCTCGTAGAGCCGGGTGAGCAGCTTGACCAGGGTGGTCTTGCCGGAGCCGTTCGGTCCCACCAGCGCGACGCATTCGCCCACGGGCAGGGTGAAGCTGACGCCGTCCAGGACGACGCGGCCGGTGCCGGGGTAGACGAAGCGGACGTCACGGAACTCGATGCCCTTGCGGAGTTGGTCCGGGAACGGTCGGGTCCCGCCCTTGATCTGCCGCTCGGGCAGGGCGAAGAAGTCGAAGAGGTTGCCGAGGAAGAGACTGTCCTTGTAGAGGGCTGCGATGCCGAGCAGCATGCCGTGGGCGGAGACCTGGATCGAACCGACGGCCTGCAGGTAGCCGGCGAGCTGGCCGACCTGCCCGGCTTGTGTGGTGGTGTGGATCGCCCAGAGCACGGCGCCGGAGGAGGCGACGACGCTGAGCAGACCGAGGACGCCGCCGAGCACGGACTGTCGGCGGGCGAGGCGGCGGTCGACGTCGAAGAAGGTGCGGACGAGCCGGGTGTAGAGGTCCACCAGGTGGGGGCCGAGCTGGAAGAGGCGGATCTCCTTGTAGGAGTGGTCGGTGGTGGTGAGGTGCTGGTAGTAGTACAGGCGTCGCCGGTCGGCGGCCCGGTCGTACTCGATCTCGTACGCCTTGTGGCTGAAGAGCATGTACGAGACGACCGACGGCATCGGCGACAGCAGGATCGCGAGGGCGATCCAGGGGCTCCAGGAGAACAGCACCACGCTGACGGTCACCAGGGTGACCAACTCCCGCGCGACCTCCAGGAGCTGGGTGAAGACCTGGTAGACGCGGCCTCCGCTGCTCTCCTGGAAGGCGCGCTGCATCTTGTCGTAGACCTCGGCGTCCTCGTACTGCTGGAGGTCGAGCATGGTGCCCTTGCGCATCACCCATTCGCCGATGCGAGCGGTGAGTTCGAGCCGCAGGAGGGTGTCGAGGTATTGCAGAGAGGTGCCCAGGAGATGGTTGACGAGGCCCACCCCGAGAAGGGCGCCGCCCGCCAGGAGTGCCGACCGTCCGGCGTCCGGGTCGCCGGTGACGGCGTCGGCCACACCCTGCACGGCGGCGGCGACCAGACCGATCTGCGCCGCCGGTACGAGGGCGAGGAGGACGGAGACGCCCGTGAAGGCGGAGACCCGCAACGGACTGAGCCGCCAGAACAGCGCGCTGACGCGCAGCCAGATCATCGGCCTTCCCTCGCCTTCGCGGCGGTGCGGCCGCGGACGGCGCGCAGCACATGGGCCCACAGGGCGTGGCTGCGGGCTTCCCGGACGAGGTCGATGGGAAGGAGCCGGTTGATCTGCATGTGCGCCAGGCTGGCGAGGATGGCGTCCTCCGAGCCGACCAGGAGGCCACGGCGAGCCGCCTCGCGGACGGCTCCGGCCATCTCGGCGACGGCGGGCGCCTGGGCGGCGAACGTCTCCTGGAGGAGCAGCCGGTGGGCCCTGCCTTCCTCGTGCGGATCGCGATCCCACGGGCTGAGGAGTTCGCACAGGTAGGCGCGGTGTTCCCGGAACAGTGTCCGGGTGTCCCGGACGTGGGCCTCCTCGTGGCCGCCGAGGTGGTCCGTGCGCGCGCCCCACTGGGCGTAGAGGGTGTCCAGCGCGGCGACGGCGAGGAACTCGGGCTTGATGTCGGGCTGTCGCGACAGCAGAAGGGCGGTGGCCTCGCTGTTGGCGGTGAAGACCCGCTCGGCCGCGTCGAAGACCTCCGGGCCGCCGTAGCGCGCGATCTCCGGTGCGTAGCCCGCGAGTTCGATGTCCAGCGCCAGCCCGCGCGTGACGAGGCCGCGGCCCCAGGTGGCGACCCGGGTGAGGATGCGGTCGGCGTCCGTGCCGCGGACCCGCAGGCGCAGGTGTGGGAAGGGGTCGGCGTAGCGGATGTAGAACCAGCGGTCCAGGATCCCCTCCTGGCCCAGTTCCGCGACGAGGTCGAGCAACGGGCCCGCGATGATCTCGTCCTGCCGCTCGGGAGCCGCGTAGACCTTGAGGAACGTCCATGCGCCGCCGGGCAGATGGCGCTCCACGGGCACCTCGCGGCCTTGCCTCGGCACGGGAGCTCGGGAGGCGCGGACGGCGTCGCGGGCGAGGACGGGGACGACGACCTCGGCGGCGTGGCGCTCGCCGGCGGCGTCCTGGAGCCACATGCCGTCGAAGGACGGCAGCATCTCGTGGAGGACGACGGTGCCGCGCGCGTCCAGCTCCGTACGGAGCTCGGCCCGGCAGGCGGGGTGGTCGAGGTCCATCAGCAGCCGTTGGTCCGCCTCGACGAGATAGACGTGGCGGGGCACGTTCCAGCGCCGACGCCAGCCGTCGAGGTCGTCGAGCGGGTGCGCGGACGGTGTGCCGGCCGCGGGTGCCGTGGGTCCGGCCGCCCTGTCGTGCGCGTCCACCCGCCCTGTGGTGATCCGCCACTGCGCGGGGCGCAGGACGATCCGCCCGCGCGTGACGCGCGGCAGGAAGGGAGCCGCCTCGGCGGGGCCCCAGTGGAAGCCGGAGGGCATGACGTGCCCGTCCTGGGAGGCCTCGATCAGGAACCGGGCCACGTTCGGCGCCAGTGTCGGGTTGAGCATGTGGTGTTGGGCGACCACGACCTCCCGGTCGAGCGTGCGGGACCACAGGTGGAAGCGGTCCCCGCTGACGCCGACGAGGATGTCGTCGAGCGGCAGGACCCGGTCCGGGCCGACCGACGGCGTGGTGTTGACGGGGATCTCGTACGGCCGGACGGCGGGGCGCAGGGTGATGTTGGCCGCACGGCCGTACGGGGGCAGGAACGCCAGCTCCGCGTAGGCGACGTCGGGGAAGAGCGCCTCCTCGGCGCGGGCGTAACCGCGCACCCGCTCGACGGCGGGTTCGCCGAGCAACTCGCTGAAGCGCCCGAAGGTGCGGCCGCCGTACGTGAGGCTGTCGGGGCGCAGGACGGCCCGCCACTCCCCCCGGTCGACGGCGGCGCGGTCGGCGGCGTGCAGCTGGAGGTAGACCTCCATGGCGGGCGGCGGGTCGGGCACCGGCCCGGTCGGCGTGAGCCGAGCCAGCCAGGCGTCGGTCAGCTCGACTTCGAGGGACCTGTCCCACCAGGCCTGCTGGGCGAACTCGACGAGCGTGCCGTCCAGCCGGGCGGTGTCCTCGGGCGGCGTCATCGGCAGTTCGATGTTCCGCGGCGGGTTGGTGTAGGACGGCGGGGCGTCGAGCCCGGTGTCCGGGCTGAGCAGACCGAGCACCGGGACGCGGGTACCGGCGCCGTAGCGTTCGGTGAACTCCTCGCGGTAGCGCGTGAGGTGGTTGCGCCTGCCATGGGCGGAGCTCAGGCGGACCAGGATCCCGACGGCCTCGGCCGCCGCCTCCCCGATCGACGCGTTCAGGACGGGCTCGTCCAGCCGTAGCGCCATGTCGGCCTGGTAGGAGCGGCCCTTGTGCCCGGGGACGAGGTCGTGCTGCGCGGCGGCCAGCCGGCGCAGCGAGGCGCTGTCGTCCGCCCGGTCGGCGAGGTCGGCGGCGGTGGCGAGCCGGTCGGCCGTCTCCTGCGCGGCGGGGATACCGGTGAGCCTCTTCAGGACGTGGTGCTCGGGCCGCTCCGCGGTCTGCGGGGGCCTCAGGTCGCTGATGAGGAAGCCGAGGTCCCACATCTGCCGGACCAGGCCCTCGACGGTCTCGGCGGGCACGTCGGGGAAGGCGGCGGCGAGCTCGGCGGTGATCCGGTCGTACGGGACAGGGGTGGCGGCCGTCCGCATGACGAGGTCGACGGCGGGCGTGGCCCGGATGCGTACGCTGCGGGCGTCGTGCCGGCCGTACTTGTCGGCCTGCGGCAGGACCACGCGATCACCGGCGGTGCTCGCCATCGGGTTGAGGACGAGCCGGAGCTTTCGGAGCAGGTCGTCGGACTCGTCGAGGCGCTCGATCAGCCCGAGCAGCCAGCCCATGTCGGCGCGCACGCGCAGCCGGTGCTCCTCCGGCCGCCCGAGCCGGGCGGTGGTACCGGGACCGAACTCGCCCATCGCCACGCCGGCGAAGGCTCCGAAGGGTGTGGGCCGGGTCGTCATGCGCGTGACGTAGCGCAGCAGCCCGGAACGTAACCGACGCAGACGCTTCTCGCTGAGGTCGCCGATCCGGTCGAGGCTGTCGGCCATGTCCTCGCTGGCGATGAGCAGGGCGCGTGTGACATCGGGACGGCGGGCGAGGTCGACGAGGGCCTGCGGGGTCTCGTCGGGCCGCGCGGTCACGTCGAGCCAGGTGCGGGCGGGCAGGACCGGGGAGCGCAGGAGGAAGAAGCCGACGGGCTCGTACGGGGTCACGGGCGTCACCGGCCGAGGAAGGCGCGGAACCAGTCGGGCCGCCGGTCGCCGGTGGCGGCGAGCAACGTGAGCGCGACGCCGGTGGCACCGGTGAGCAGCCCGGGGTCGTCGACGGGCCTACCGGGCTCCTCCAGGTCGGCGAACCCGAGCGGGCGGTCCGGCTCGTGGCGGTCGAGGAGGTCCCCGACCAGTTCCGGCAGCCGGTCACGGGCGGCCGTGCTCCAGGGGGCGAACTCCATGGTCAGCATGACCAGTCCGGCGAGCCCGTGGCAGAGGGTCGGCGACAGGGGCCGCAGGTCCCCGGCCCGGGCGAGCGCGCCCTCGAAGGCGGTGACGGCCTCGGCGCGCAGTGCGTCGTCGCCGGTGGCCACGGCGACCGTGAGGAGCGCCCCGGCGACGCCGAAGGTGCCGTAGCACCAGCCGATCCGCTCGTGCACGCATCCCGCGGAGACCTCGTGACCGTGCTCGTCGACGGGGGTACCGTCGCTCCACCGGGGGCCGTACGTGTCGATGTCCGCCTGTGCGCGGATCCAGCGAGCGAGGGTGGTGACGGCTTCGAGGTGGCCCGGGCGTCGGTGGCCCGCCGCCCAGGCGGCGGCGAGGGCCGCGGCGATTCCGGGGACGCCGTGCGAGATGCCGAGGTTGAGGTACCCGTGCGGGTACTTGGTGAGGTAGTCGCCGACGGGCGGGTAGTGGGCGGGCGCGATGAGCAGGCGGTACGGGGTGCCCTCGGTCTCGGCGGATTCGGCGAGCCAGATGAGGTGGTCGGCGAGGAGGGCGGCCGCCTCGCCGACCCGTTCGGAGGGGTCGGGTACGGAACTCAGCTGGGCGAGGGTGCCGGCGGCCCCGGTGACGAGGTCGTAGTCGAGGTCGCTGACGGCCCCTTCGGTGCGGTGCGGGGGCGCGGCGAGGACCTGCTCGGCGAGCTGGTCCGTCAGCCGGTCGAGGCTGGGGCGGAAACGAGGTTCGTCGCGGGTCACGTCCGCGAGGGCGAGGAGGAGACCGCTGGTGCCGGCGAACATGCCGTGGTGCTGCAGAGGTTCCGTCCGGGTGGAGAGGACCGCCTCGCGTATGTGCTCGCAGGCCGTGTCCAGGTCACCGAGCCCGGCCCGGGCGGCGTACAGGTGGAGCAGCGCGGTACCCGCTTGGCCGTGGGTGAGACTCGGCGGATACCAGGCGCCGGTGGTGTCGCTCTGCTCGAAGGCGCGGAGCGCGAGGTCGTCGACCTGGGTGGTGGTGACGGTTTCCCGCAGGACCTGCCGGACGGCAGTCCGCGCGCGGCTCACGAGGTCGTCGTCTGCCACGCCGGCCCAGGCTTCGGTACCGTGTCGGGTGAGGTGCATGGTGGTCGGGCCCCTGTCTGTTCGGCGT
Organism: Streptomyces sp. NPDC048331; assembly: GCF_043201215.1. Lineage (NCBI taxonomy): Bacteria > Bacillati > Actinomycetota > Actinomycetes > Kitasatosporales > Streptomycetaceae > Streptomyces > Streptomyces sp. NPDC048331. Next base: position 132,154 of record NZ_JBICYT010000018.1, read on the forward strand.
GCTTCTCTCGCTCTGCGACGACGGGTGCTGCCGTGTCTCGACCACGGCAGCACCCGTCGGGATTTCGCCCGTGGTTACTTGCCGCCCACGCAGAAGATCGTGCACATCGAGGTGCAGACACAGGTCTTGCTGGCCTGGCAGGTCACCCGGGTGCAGACCGTGCGGGTGGCGATCCCCGAGATGGACGGCGGCGGCGCCTGCTCACCGGCGGGGCCGGCGGGGGCGGAGATCCGGGCGTCCAGGTCGAATGCGTCGGACATGTCATTCCTTTCGTCATTCTTCCCGGCGAATCAATTCGCCGGGGGCTCCGGAGTTTTTCGGTGCCAGGGAAATCATGTCGAACCTGTCGGGGCCGTTCCATTGGCCGTGGCGACAATATTCACGAGGGGCTCTGATCCCGAACGGGCAACGTTTTGTGCATTGTTCAGGAAACGGGTCGGTCCGTGGCGTCCGTATTCTCCGTGGAGAATACGTAGGAGGCCAGGCAGACGGTCAGGCGCGAGGAGAGCTCGAGTTTCTCCATGACCGCGGCCACGTGTGCGCGCACGGTCCGTTCGGTCACGTGCAGCCGTCTGGCCATCGTCTCGTTGGAGAGCCCTTCGGCGAGCAGCAGGAAGGTCTCCTGTTCGCGCGGGGTGAGTCGGCCGACCCGTTCGAGGGCCGGCGTCCAGTGCGGTGCGCCCGGGGCGCGGGCACCGGCGGTCGCACGGCGTACGGCGGAGGTTCGGGGGGTGGTGTGGCTCACGGTGCTGCGACGCTCCTGTCTGGGGCGGGCCTGCCGGGAGGCCGTGTGAGGTGGTCGGTGGTCAGCCGGCGATAGAACGGATCCTCGGCGAGCAGCTGCTCGTGCGTGCCCTCGGCGCCGACCCGACCGTCGTCGAGGACGACGATCCGGTCGGCCGCCCGGACGGTGGACATGCGGTGGGCGACGACGAGCAGGGCCCGGTCCCGGGAGATGTCCCGCAGGACGTCGGTGAGTTCCCGTTCGTTGATGGGATCGAGCTGCGACGTGGGTTCGTCGAGAAGGACGAGTTCGGGCCGGGGGAGCAGGGCGCGGGCGATGGCGACGCGTTGGCGTTCGCCGCCGGACAGGTTGAATCCGCGGTCGCCGACTTCTGTCTCCAGTCCGTTCGCCAGTCGTTCCACGAGTTCTTCGAGATTCACCATCCGGAGCACTTCTCGGATCTCCGTCCCGGTGGCATCCGGCTTCGCGTAGACGAGATTGTCGCGCAGGGTTCCGTACAGCAGCGGCGCGTGTTGTTCGACCAGACCGATTCGGGAACGGTGGTGGCGCGGGTCGACGCCTTGGAGGTCGGCGCCGTCGAAGAGGACGTGTCCGCCGTCCGGTTCGTGGAATTTCTCGGCGAGCGAGACGATGGTCGTCTTGCCCGCGCCGGACCGTCCCACCAGGGCGATGAGCCCGGTGCGCGGCACGCGGAACGAGACGTCGCGCAGGACCGGGCGGTCGTCGTAGGCGAAGGAGACCCGGCGCAGTTCGAGCAGCGGGGGCGCGGCCGACGGGGCGGGGGAGGGGAGCGGCGCGGGCGCACCGTTCTCCCGGTCCTGCTCGACGGGCAGACGCAGGACGTCCTCGATCCGGCGGAGCGAGCCGAGGCCGCGCTGGATCAGACTGAGCGCGTTGAAGAGGCCGGCGAGCGGCATGACGAGATAGGTGGCGAACAGCAGGAACGCGACGAGTTCGCTGACGGACATGGAACCGTCGGAGACCCGGACCGCGCCGACGAGCAGGACGAGCAGGAACGAGCCGTTGACCGCGATCTCCATGGCGGGCCCGACGACGGAGCCGAGCTTCGCGGAGCGGACTCCGGCGGCGTAGGCGGCGTCGACGTCCGTGCCGATGCGTTCGGCCTCCCTGTGTTCGGCTCGCGCCGCTCGTACGGTCCTGATGCCGCCGAGGGCGCGTTCGAGGTCGGCGGTCATCGCGCCGACCCCGGCGAGGGCCTGTTCGGTGCTGGTCCGGATGCCGGCCATCACGCCCGCGACGAGGACGGCGGCGACCAGCAGCGTCCCGGCGACCACGAGGAACATGACGGGGTCGATCCAGAGCATCAGTGCGGCCGCGCCGACTCCGGTGATGGAGACGGTCACGAGTTGGACGAAGCTGCCCGCGACCATGTCCCGCAGCATGGTCGTGTCGGTGCCGACCCGGGAGAGCAGGTCGCCGGCGCGCCGGCCGTCGAGCTCGCGGAGACGGACGAACAACAGCCGTTCGACGAGGCTGCGGCGCAGGCGCCGGACCACGCTCTCGCCGGTCACGTCCAACAGGTATTGACCGGCCGCCTCCAGGGCGGCCTGGACGAGGAAGAGCGCGGCCAGCGCCACGACGAGCGAGGCGACGGCCCGGTCGGCGGAGACCCGGTCGATCAGACGCATGGTCAGCAGCGGCTGGAGCAGTCCGAGGGCGGTGCCGACGACGGTCAGCGCGAGCGCGGCTCCCACGGTCCGGCCGCTGCCGCGCAGCAGGCGTAGCAGATCACGGGCGCCCGGGCGGTCGCCGCCGGCGGGGTCCTCCCCGGGGTGCGCCGCGGCAGGCGGCGCGCCCCCGGTGCCCCGGCCGGTTCCGGTCGCAGCGCCGGACGGATCCGCGTGGTCGGTCATGAGGGGCTCCTCTCCTCGCTTCCGGAGCCCACGGTGATCAGCCTCCGGAAGTAGCTCTCGGGCAGTTCCTCGCCCACCAGTCGGCCTTCCGCCTCGACCCAGGCGTGGGCGCCGAAGGGCGGCGCGGCGCGGACGCCGACGCACCACGTGGGCCACTCCCCACGGCTCCGGCAGAGCAGGGCCGTGGCCACCGAGCGAGGCAGGCAGCCCTCACGGCCGGCGCAGACCGTGCTGACCGTGGTGACGGCCTGTCGGGCCCGGTAGGTCCGGTCGTGGCCGGCCGGACGGGCCCCGCGGGACAACACCCCGAGCACCCGCCCCAGCCGGGCCGGCGGCAGGAGCAGCAGGGGCCGGCTCACCGCCACGGCGAGGCGGGCTCCGGCGCGCTCGGCGAACGAGGTCCCGGTATGGGTCTCCGGGACCGGATGGAAGCTCATGGGCGGACCAGCCGGGCGTCGCGCAGGGCGCTGAGCAGGGCGCTCACATCGGTCCGCGCCCTGTCCTCGTCCACGTCGAACTCGGTGCACAGGGCATCGGCGATGTCGTCGGCGGGGATGCCGTCGAGCAGCCCGGCCAGCACGGAACTACCGGTCGGGTTGAGCTCCCAGTACTCACCCGTACCGCCGTCGAGCAGGACCTTGCCGTAGTCGGTGTCCACCACGGACACGTCCTCACGCAGTCGCATGGGTTTCCCCCTTCAGATGGTGCGGAGCCAGATCTCGCAGGCGAGGGTGGCGTCGAGGCCGCCGTGCCGGAGTTCGGGCGACGAGGGTCGCAGGGTGATGTCCAGGAGCTTGTCGGCGTCGACCAGTCCGGCCTTGGCGAGCAGGGAGTCCCGCCACAGCTCGGCGAGGCGTTCGCGGTTCTCCCGCAGCCCGTTGGCGGCGTCGGCCGAGGCCTCGCCCTTGGTGGTGCGGCGCAGTAACGCGTCGGGCATACGCCCCCGCATCGCGCTCTTGAGCAGCGGTTTGAACTCCCAGGGTGTGGCGCGTTCCTCGGAGCGGACCGACCAGCACGCCTCGACGACACGGTCGTCGAGGAAGGGGCTCGCCAGGGGCAGTCCGCTGTGCTCCGCGACCTGGTGCAGGACGCGGGTGGCCCGTGTGCCGTGGTGGAGCGTGTGGAGCTCGTTGTGGAGGGCGCGGGTCGTGCCGCGCGGCTGTGCGGTACGGGCGGCCTCCCGCAGGCTTCGGCGTACGGAGGCGGCGGCGTCGGCGGTGGCCCAGACCGGCAGGCGGGGTGGGATGTCCCAGCCGAAGACGTCCGGGCTGTGCGGGGCGGCGCGGGGGGCGGTGACGTCGTCGGCGACGTCCGCGAGCCAGCGCCCGTAGGGACGGCGGTCGGCGAGCACCGACAGGGTCTCGCGCAGCGACCAGCGGTTCTGGGCGCGATAGCCGCGGATGCTGCGCAGGGCCGTGAGCGGACGGGTGGCCAGCAGATCGCGGTGGTGGGCGGGATGTCCCCACAGCACGTGGTCGCCGCCCATGCCGGTGAGGTGGAGGCGCGACCCGCCGGCGAGGAGCGCGTCGTGGCCGACCAGTTGGCGCGGCTGGTCGAGGAGGGTGGGGAGGGGTTCGTCGACGGGCCCGCGCACGTCCAGCAGGCCGCTGTAGAAGAGCGGGATCTCGTCGATGTCGAGCAGGAGGTGCTCCAGGCCGTCGATCTCGGCGGCGGCGAGCCGGGCCCAGTGCACGTCGTCGTCGCCCGGGTCCCTGCTGGGCATGGTGAGCGCGGGGATCGGTGCGGTGCTCACGCCGGCGGCGAGGGCGCAGACGGTGGTGGAGTCGAGGCCGCCGGAGAGGTCGGCGCTGACGCTTCCGGCGACGTCCACCCGCAGACCCACGGCCTCCTCCAGCGCCGTACGGAGCGCCTGCGCGCCCTCGGCGAGCGGGACCTGTGTCCGCGGGGGCTCCCACCAGCGGACCGTACGGGGGGCGGAGCGGCCGAAGCGGAGGAACTCGCCGGGGAGTACGGAGCGCACACCGCGCCAGAGCGGGACATCACCCAGCGGGTGCGGGACGAAGTCCAGCAGACGCAGGGCGAGGACGTCGTCGTCGACGGGCGCGTCGAACAGCCCGGCCAGGACGTCGGCGCGGTTGGCGGCGACGGTGACGCCGTTCTCGGTGGCATGGAAGAGACGGCGCATCCCCGAGGCGGTGCCGTGCGCGTGGATCTCGCCGTGCGCCTCGGCGATGACGTGGAAGTCGCCCGGGAAGCGCGCGGCGATCCGATGGACCGCGCCGGGTTCACGGACCCCGGCGATGTGCGCGCCGAGTTCGGGTGCGCCGACGGGCGTGTGCCCGATGAGGGCGACGAAGAGTCCGTGGTCGTTGCGGGCCTGGACGGAGGTGGCCCAGTCGCCCAGCACGAACGGTCTTCCTGACGGGTGCGTGAGGGTGCGTTCGACGCCCGGACCCGATCGGGAGGCCACGGCGAGGGCGGCCTCACAGTCCGGAAACAGCGCGAACCATCCCTCGCCGTGGCTTGTCATCGGACTACCAGCCCAGGGGCAGACGGACCTTGGGCTCGTGCGGCCCGCGCTTCAGGAATCCGGTGTCCTTGCGGAAGTCGCCGGCCTTGGACAGCGCCGGAACCTCGTAGACCTTCTTCGCCATGGTTCTCATCCCTTCTCGCGTGGGTTTCTGACGGGACGACCCCGTTTCCCGGGATTTCGGTGGCCGCCCGGAAAGATCCTCGGCCGCCGACCCCCCACCGCTCAAGGAGCGACCGGTGCCCGACACGGTCCGCGACCGGGCGGCCGGGCCACCCGGCGACCCTCGTCAGGGCCCGTCACCTGGCAGGGGAGGATCGGAGGCAGAGAGCCTCGCCGATCCGGGCGGGCGTGATCGGCGTGGTCTTCTTGGGCTGTTGGTCACTCTCCGCATGAGCTTCCTTGGCTCCATCCCGGCCGGTGGCCCCGCACCGCCGGCAACCCACGCCGCATCGCCCTCCCGCGACGGGGGGCCATTCTCGGCATCCGTTCGATCGCGGAGATGATCGCGGCACGAGGGATACCGGAGACGTCCGCGAGGTTGACGACCCGCTGGAGCTGGTCGGAGATGTCGTCGAGGCCCACCGGGCGGGAGGTCGGAAGGACGACGGCGCCGCGCCCGCGCCCGAAGTCCACGACGCCTTCGCTGCGCAGCATCCGCAGCGCGCGGAGGATCGTGTTCTTGTTGACGCCGTACTCCTTGCCGAGCTGGTCGGCGGGCGGAAGGTGCTCTCCCTGGTGGTAGAGGCCCGAGGCGATGTCCACCCGCAGCTTCGCCCGGATCTGGGCGTACAGCGGTATTTCGGTGGCACTGCCGAAGTGGCCGACGTTCCCCGTTCCCGAGGCGGTAGACATGTGTTGCTCCCCCTTATGGCTCAAGTGGTGCTCAAGCGTTCGCGCCACGCCGTCCGCTCGCCGGGGTAGGGGACGGGGAGGGGCGGAGGGACGGCTGCCGCGCGGTCGGTGCGGAGCCGATGGCTGCCTTCGTCGCTTCCCCGGGTCCGGCATCGACCCATGTCGATCTTTTCGGTACGCGGTTCTTTCACATCGGTTGACGGCCTGGTGCAGCCGTACCGTAGTCCGCACCTTGACGCTCTTCAACCAGCCTGGCCATAGTGGACGTTGCACCGATTCACCTGAGTGGAAGAACAGGCCTGGCCGGACCAGGGAGGGGGGACGTCATGCCGGAGGAACCGGAACACGGCTTCGCCGACAAGCTGAACCGGCTCTTCGAGACCGTCAGACCGGATCCCGCCCACGAGTACAGCAACGAGCAGGTGGCCTCCGCCATCCGGGGCACCGGGGTGTCGATCTCCCAGAGCTACATCTGGCAACTGCGCAAGAGCAGGAAGAGCAACCCGACACTGCGTCATCTCCAGGCACTGGCAGCCTTCTTCGGGGTCCCTACCGCCTACTTCGTCGACGACGCGGCCACCGCGCGCATCGAGGCGCAGCTCGCGGCCCTCGCCGCCGAACAGGCGCGGCTGCACGAGGCCTCGCAGGGCAGCGACGTGAAGCTGATGGCCATGCGGGCGGGGCAGTTGTCGCATAAGCACCGCAAGCAGGTGATGGACCTGCTGGACGTGGTCTACCGGCTGGAGCAGGCCGAGGGCGCTCCCGGCCAGGACGATGGCCTAAACCGTCCTGGATCATGACGGTGTGACCCCGTTGGATGGCATTCCAGGCCCCCAGGCCCATGCCCCAGGAGATTCACCAGCGGAGTTGGCTCGTGAACGAACGTGCGTTACGTAAACGATGTCGGAGCATCCTCCGGGAACTCGGCGTCACCGCTCCCTTGCGCGTCCCCGAGCTGTGCCGGCTCCTCGGCGAGCACCGCGGCCGGTCGATCCGGTTGGTCCCGTACTCGCTGCCCGTCCCCGGCCCGTACGGGCTGTGGATCGCGGGCGCGCAGGCCGACTTCATCTTCTACCAGAAGGAGACCAGCCAGGCCCACCAGGACCACATCGTGCTCCACGAGATCGGGCACATCCTGGCGGACCACGGGAGCGACGAGTCCGAGGATGCCGTCTGGCAGGAGATGCTGCCGGACCTCTCGATCGAGGCGATCAACCGCGCGCTCCGACGCACTTCCTACGCCGAGGAGAGGGAGCGGGAGGCGGAACTCGTCGCCACCATCATCCTGGAGTGGGCGTCGGTGCTGGACCGGGTCACGCCCCGCGCGCCCGGCGACCTCTCGGCCCGACGGGTGCACACCGCGCTGTCGGACCGGCAGGGGTGGTTGTGAGCGTGTTGTCCCTGCTGCTCGCCGTCGTCCTGTACGGCGCGCTGCTCTGGACGGGGCGGCAGGTCGTACGCGCTCCCTCCGACCGGCTGCTGCGCGCCGTCTTCCTCTGCATGCTCAGCGCGGGGCTGTCCTTCCCGTTCGGCCTGCCCGCGGTCGTCCGATTCGTCGACGGGCTCACCGGGGACGGGGCCGGGAAGCTGCTGCAGAATCTCTGCCTGCTCGGGGCCGTGTACTTCCTCGGGTGCTTCTTCATCCACTCGGCGTCCGACCCGGCCACGGCCCGGACACGGGTGCGATGGCATCTGGTGCCGTTCGCCGCGACCGCGGTGGTCGCCTCCGCGGCCATGGCGGTGACGCCGCACGTCGAGCGGGCCCACACCTACGCGACCGCCGACATGAGGGTCCCCGGTGTCGCGGTCTTCTACCTCTCGGCCGGCGCCTACCTCACGTACGCCTTGGCGGCGGCGCTGTTCTGGACGGTGCGGTACGCGAAGCTGGCGAGCCGGCCGTTGGTGACCGGGCTGCGCATGGTGGTCGCCGCGCTGTCCGCCATGGTGCCGGCCTCGGCGGTACGGGAGTGTGTGACGCTCGTGCGCCTGCTCGACGGCGGTGTGCCCCGTCCGGTGATCATCGGGGCGAAGCTCCTGCTCGACCTCGCGATCCCGCTCTTCGTGGCGGGCGTGGTCTACCCGGGACTGGTGACGCGCTGGGCCAGCATCCGTCTGTGGTGGCACCACGGGCGCGCCTACCGCAGACTGGCGCCTCTCTGGGCGGCCCTGCACCGGGCGTTCCCGGAGGACGCGCTGGAGCGCACGCCGGCCGGCCACCGCTGGGACGTGCTGAATCCACGGAGCGTGCACCGACGCTACTACCGACGGGTCATCGAGTGCCGGGACGGCCTCGTCCGGATCAGCCCCTACCTGGCGCTGGAGGCGGCCACGGCCGACGCCGACGTACCGCTCACGCCCGAGGTCGCGGCGCGCCATCTACGGAGCGCGCTGCGGGCGTACGCCTCCGGGGAGGACGCCCCCTCCGAGGCCGTCCCGGTCGCTCTGCCCGGCGAGGGCGACGACGGCCTGGAGAGCGACGTGCGGCAACTGATCCGACTCTCGGAAGCCTTGACAGCGCCCCGCTGAATGCCGCCGCGCGCTCGGAGAACGTGCTGCGGGAGCAGCCGGCGGTCATACGGGCGACGCCGCCCCCTGTGGCGCTGCTTGTTAGAGTGCGAGTGGTGCACGCTTTGCTGAGCAACGGCGCAACTGCGCGGCTGAACAACGAAGTAGTACGCAACTGAGCAGTGAGCGGTCGTCGGGGTACGGGGGCGGATGCATGACGGCAGATCCCAACTTGCAAGTGAACAGTGGACACTTGACCAAACTTGCCGACGACCTCGACGAAATGCAGCGCTACCTGGACCGGCAGGTCAAGCGCATGGACACGGTTGTCGACACGATCGAAGCCCGCTGGCGGGGGCCCGCGGCCAAGGCCTACCGACGGCGGCATCGTGAGGCCGCCAAGGAGGCGGTCCGCATCCGTGAACTCATGAAACTGATCGAAGCGGCCGTGCGAATGAGCCGAGACGGGTTCACCGAGCAGGAGCTCGACATTCTGGCCGCCTTCAGGCGCATCCAGAAGTCCGTGGACGTGGACAGGGAGGCGGCCGAGCTCTCGACCCCCAACACCGAGAGCCCGCCCCCCGCGCCGCGCACGAGTCGCTTGCAGGATCTGTGACGAGGGGGACGCATGACTGACAGTGACGGCAACATAGCGGTCGACTTCGCCACTCTGCAGCTCCTCTCCGGTCAACTGGAGGAGATCCTCGCGGAGCTCAACGAGAACGTCCAGACCATGCACGACCGCGTCGAGAAGGTCGTTCTCGCCTGGGAGGGCGAGGCCCGCGAGGCGTTCATCGACAGGCTGGACGAGTGGGATCGGTCCGCACGGGACCTTCAGGCGACACAGGCGTGGCTTCACAGCATCGTGACGACCGGTCAGAGCAACTACGCGGCGGCACAAGCCGCGGTGCTGCGCGGATGGGGAGCGGCCTGATGGGCATGCCTGTTCCTCCGCCGCCCATGAAGGACGGAGTCATCGACGTCACCCCCAGGGCGCTGCACGCGCTGGCGGGCTTCGTCGCTCATCTCCAGGACGGACTGCACAAGGGGGCCAATCAGCTCCTCGACGAGCTCGGCCGGTATCCGGACTGCGGGGGCTACGGAACCGCCGCATGGGAGTTCTCCACCGCGTACAGAAAGGTCGGCAACCGTTTCATCGAGGTGTGGGCCAAATCGGTGGCGAGCGTCGGAGGCGCTGCCGTCGGCTTCGCCGTGACCGCGAACAACTACGCGACCGCGGACGCCGCCACGGACCCCTCGGGCGCTCCGGCCCAGACCCAGCCACCGCCGACGGTGATCGACACGCCGCCCAACTACGGGTCCGTGACGGACCTCAAGTGGGCGGACGTCGACCAGAGTCAGGACATCTTCCAGTTGGCACTGGAAGCGCTGGAGGCCGGAGTCCTGGCGATCATCAGGCCCCTCCTGGAGGATGCCTACCGCATGGGCAAGGCGGCCGAGATCATGCCGTTGCCCGACTATGAGGGCTTGGACAACATGTCCATCGCCTGGGTGTACGCGAGTATGTCCGTCACCGCCACGGACGGAAACCTCAGCAGTGCCGTGCACAACTACACCGATCGGTCCAACGGCGAGTGGAACGCCGCGATGCGGCAGTTCTGCAGCGCTGTCTGGGGTACGAGCGCGTGGGGCCAAAGTCGCGAGGGCCACGAGTGGAAACATGACTCCGGGCAGCCCGGTCAGGGCAGCAGCCACCCGGTCATGGACGTGATGGTCAAGACCTGTGACGTCATGAGTGACGCGCTGCGTGCCGTGGCGGCCGCCGCGAAGGACGTGCGAGACGACCTTCGCAGGCTCTACTACGAGGCCGTGTTGAAGGCTCTGCCGCACATCGACAGAAGTGACGGCCTGGACATGAAGGACGTCAAGAGCTTCGGCAAGGGACTCCTCAAGATGGGGAGAAGTTTCGCGGTCGGCTTCGCCCTCGAGGTGGACGAGGAGGCGATGAACGCGGCGGTCGAGGGGTACAACAACCGCGTGCGCCGGCAGGTCGCGGAGCTGAACAAACTGCACGAAGCCCTGGACGAGGCGTATCTCAGTGCTCCCACGTTCCGGGCCGAGTCGGCGCGGGCGGAGTCCTTCGGCGCCCGAGCTCTGACCGATTTCAAGAACGATCCGCTCTACACGGTGGCGGGGGACGACGAAAGCAATCACAAATACGCGATCGACCTCGCGAACCAGGAGGGGATTCTCGGGTCCCATGTGGTGGACAAACATGTGGGCAAGACGGATGAGCAACTGGAACAAAGGCTGAGGGACCAGCAGATCGTCAGGCCTTCCGGAATCCGTCCCGAGGCCGTTTCGGCGTTCGGGAGCCTTACGGACGCGCAGCGGTATACTCAGGCGGCCCTGGATGAACCGGACAATCAGAGGAAGATCGACAATTGGCTCGCGGGTAACCCTGGACCCAACTCGTCGCGCTCGCTCCTCCTCACGACGAACGACGTCGTGGGAAGGTCGTGGGACCGGGGCGACACCGCCGCGCGTGACGTGACCAATGTATGGGTCGTTCTGAGACCCAATCCAGGGGGCCACCCGCCGTTCGTCGTTCTCACTTCCATGCCCACCGACAAGACCCAGCACCCGTAGTGCGCACGTGGAGAACTGAGGTAAGGCCGTGACTCGGATGGACGCCACCTCGTGGAGCCGTTCCCTGCGGGCTCTTTTCGGGGAGGAGATGTTCGCGGCTGTGGGGGCGCGGCGGCGCGATGACTGGCGCCTGGACGTCCTCGACGTCATGCAGCTGCGGACGGAGGATCCGCGTGGCTGGTCCAAGGTTGCCGCTGCACCGGGAGGGGGCGATCACGGCACCGGCCCGGACAGCCCGTTCGGTGCCGTCACGCCAGGCGACTTCAGTGCGGCCTTCCCCGTGTCCAGGAGGGGCGCCGAACAAATCCTGGTCACGCTCCAGGGCGAGTGGTTCCAAACAGATGACATTCCGGATTTTGATGCGCGAGAGGCCGAGCTCACCTCGCACGCGAGAACGATCCTGGAAAGATTCGGAGAAGACGCGCTGTTCTTCACCAATGCGGCGACGGCGCGAGAGAATCCCCATGCCGATATGTTCCGTCGCGAGGGTGCCTATGAGGGCTTCACCAACCACGTGATGGATTGTGGTGTAATCGCTGTCTCCGCCACGGAAGTCGGCATCTTCTGGGGCTTCACCATCGACTGAGGATCTCCCGTGCGTACCCGTTCTGCCACTTATCCCGACCGCGCGACCGCACAGTGGTGTACCCAGCAGGTCGTCACACGCAACGAGCAGGCCGTACATCGCTGGCTGGCCCAGGGCACGCGACCGAGGCTCACCATCGAGGCCGCGTGGCCGTCCCGTGAGGAGGCCGTCGGGCGCGTGCTGCTGCAGGCAATGATGCTCGCCGGTCGTGAGCCCGTCGACGTGCGGGCCGCGCGGGTGACGCTGAGACGTGAACCGTCGAGTCCGCACGGCTTCGTCGTGCACGCCACGTATCCGATCTATCTCTGAAGGTGCCGCAGTGCCCATGAAGCCGCTTGAGTTCGACCGTCGGTACGGCGAACTCGACGTCGTCGTCGCAGCCTTCGTCGGTCAGGAACCCGATAGTCCGGAAGCCGGCACAGCGCCTCCGGCTCTTCGGGCGTACCTCCGGCACACCTGGCACACCCGGCCCTGGGCCCTCTCCGTCGCCGAACAACAACTCCGGGAGTACGCGCGGAATCCGCCGGGCAGCTTGCGACTGCGCCTCGGCGAGTTCTATTCGGTACCCGACATCGGGCTGTCCGAGTCCCGGACCCAAAGCTGGCTGTCCGAGATGGCCGACCACATCAAGCGCAGCATCGAGTCCGGAGACGTCCCTCCGCCGGGCGCCCCTCGGACCCACTGGGAGTGGCACGCCCGCTTCGGGGAGCTGGGACAGTTCCTCGGCGGATGGTTCTCGCAGGACATGCCCGACGAGTTCGGCGACCACGATGTGGCGGTCCGCGACTACAAGGCGACGGTCGATCCCCAGCTGACCGCCCGACTGGTCGGCGAGATCCACGAACTGCTGGCTCTGGGGCTGGAGGAACACGACTACGCCGTCGGCGTCGCCGAGCTCGGTATGGAGGTCGAGCCGCCGGCCCCGTTCTCGGTCGAAGCCTGGCTCGGGACGCTGGCGGAGGATCTCGCGACGGCCAGGCCCGACTACGGGAACTGACCCCTTCCGGGCCGGCGGGGGCCATGCCGGGCCCCGCCGCCACGGGCCGGCGTCCTGCGGGGCTGTGGCGCACTGTATTACAGGCAGTCCCGCTTCTTGAAGATGACGTACAGGCTGACGCAGACGACCGCCATCAGCAGGATCGCGGAGGGGTAGCCGCCGGCCCACTTCAGCTCGAAGGGTCTTTCCGACCCTTTACCGTGCTGCCCGTTTGTACGGCTGATCTCGCAGCTGCCGCTGGGAGGTGCCCCCAGGCCCGCGGCGCCGAAGGGGCGTGCGCCACCGGCCGCGGAACCTGTTCGGGTGCGCAGCGGGGGCGGGGCCCACCGGTTCCGTGGTGAGCTGAATCCAGATCGCGGGACCTCCGGCACGAGTGGCCGGCTCACGTGGGAAGGAAGCCTATGCCAGGCCTCATATCCGGTGGGCGAGGGCGCCGCCGTCCGGGACGACGCGCCGCCGTGCTGGTTGCGTGCGTGTGCGTGGTGACCGCTGCGGCCGCCCCGCAAGCCGTTCGTGGAGGGGGGAGCGGGGAAGGCGGAGCATCGGTGCTGAGGTGGGCGCCGTGCGAGGAGTCTACCGAGCAGGGATACGAATGCGCGACGCTGCCGGTCCCGCTCGACTACGACCATCCCAACGGGAAGGTCGTCGATCTCGCGGTGATCCGGCACCGGGCCACCAGTCCGTCGACGCGCATCGGTTCGCTGTTCTTCAATCCCGGCGGACCCGGAGGACCCGGCACCGACGCCCTGCCGGCCTGGTACAACCGCTTCTTCCCCGCCGAGCTGCGCAAGCGCTTCGACATCGTGAGCTGGGACCCGCGCGGCGTGGGCCGCAGCACGGCGGTCCGGTGTTTCGCCAACGCCGAGAAGGCGACGGCCTTCTGGGCGCGCCGGCCCGAGGGATTCCCGGTGGGCGAGAAGGAGCGGAAGGCCTGGTTCGCCGGGAGGGCGGAGCTGGCCGAAGGCTGCAGGAAGCGTGCCGCGAATCTGCTGCCGTACGTCTCCACGTACTACAGTGCCCGCGACCTGGACCAGCTGCGCCGGGCCGTCGGCGACAGGCAACTGCACTACTGGGGCGTCTCGTACGGCACGTTCCTCGGCGCGGTCTACGCCAACACCTTCCCGGACAAGGTGGGCGGCCTCGTCCTGGACGGGAACGTCGACCCCCGCAATTACGTTGACGGCGCGATGAACGGCGATACGCGACAGACCACTTCGTTGCGCATGGGGTCGGACCTGGGCTCGGCCGACACTTTGGGTCAGTTCCTCAAGCTGTGCGGGGAGGCGCCCGCATCCCGCTGCGCGTTCTCGGCGGGCACCCCCAAGGCGACCCGCGCGAAATACACGGACTTGATGCGGCGGCTCCAGCGCCGCTCGGTGGGCCGGTGGAGCTACGCCCGGGCGGTCACGGAACTGCGGCAGGACCTGTACATCGTCCACCCGGGCTGGACGAGCGCCGCGGAGATGCTGCAAGCACTGTGGCAGGAGCGCGAGCCGGAGGCGGCCGCGCCCCCTCCGGCAGGAAGGTACCCCGGAACCGAGCAGGAGGCCGCCGTGGTCTGCTCGGACAGCCCCAACCCCCGCGCACTCAGTCGCTACCCCGAGCTGGAGGCGTTCAGCGCCGAACGCGCGGGTGACCTCGGCCGCCGCTGGGTCTGGGACTACGAGTGGTGCGCGCAGTGGCCGGCCACGGCCGCCAAGCGCTACACGGGACCGTTCGACCGGCCCACCGCCCACCCCATCCTCGTCGTCAACCCCTTCTACGACACGGCTACTTCGTATCAGGCGGCCCGGTCCATGACGAGCCAGCTGGCCGATGCCCGGCTGCTGACCCTTCAGGGCTACGGTCACACGGCCCTGCTCAATCCCAGCACCTGCGTGAACAACTACGTCGTGCGCTACCTCACCACGGGTGCCCTGCCGCCCGCCAAGGCCACCTGCCGACAGGACACCGCGCCCTTCGCCCCGACCGGGACGGCAAGCGGCGTCGCAGCGGGCGGCAGAGGAGCGCGCCGCTGATGGCGGCCGATCCGGTCCGCGGACGCCGGCGTGCTGGGGGGTGCCCCTATCTCTTTGGTCAAGGTCCTGGGCCAGGATGGCGGCATGACGACGTGGTTCCGCACCTACTACGAGGACGAAGATCTGTGGCTGTATTTCGAGGCCGATGACGAAGGCTGGGCAGCGCGACAGGTCGAGGTCCGCAGGCAGGACTCGCGCCCGGTGACGGCGGCCTCTCTGGAAGAGGTGCTGCACTTGCGTGATCATGCCGATGTCGGCGCCATGTTCCGCACTATGAACGGCAGTTCGGGGTCCTTGCCGAAGGTCCGATGGAAGGCTGGCAGGACCAGCCTGAGGCGGACGAGATCTCTGCGGAGGAGTTCGAGAGGGTGTGGACTGAGGCCCGCCAGGCTCTCGGCGATTCAAGCTGACCTGGCGGGTTGAGGCTCGTAGAAGGTTCCGTCGCGGAGCATCGCGAAGAGGACGTCGGCCCGACGCCTGGCGAGGCAGAGCAGGGCCTGGGTGTGATGCTTCCCTTGGGCGATCTTCTTGTCGTAGTAGGCCCGCGATGCCGGGTCGCCGAGCGCGGCGAACGCGGAGAGGAAGAAGGCCCGTTTGAGCTGCTTGTTTCCCCGCCGGGAAGGCTGTTCACCGCGGATCGAGGAGCCCGAGCTCCGGGTCGCCGGGGCGAGACCGGCGTAGGCGGCGAGGTGGCCGGCGGTCGGGAAGGTGCTGCCGTCACCTACCTCGATCAGGATCCTGGCTCCGGTCCTGACGCCGACTCCCGGCATTGACGTCAGGACCTTCGAAAGAGGGTGGTCCTCCAGCAGTTCCTCGATCCGCCCGGCCAGCAGCTTGCGCTGATCGAGCACGGCGGCGAGCGATCCGGCCAGACTCGGGACGATCAACGCGGCCGCCTCGGTCCCCGGAACGGTGACGGTCTGCTCGTCCAGTGCGGCGAAGATCTCCTCGACCAGCCGCTCGGCCATCCTCGGCGCCTTCGGCCGCAGCAGCGTGACCAGCTGCCGACGGCCCGCCTTGCGTATCTGTGCCGGTGAGCCGAACCGCTCCAGCAAGGCCAGGACGGCAGGGTGCTGCAACCGCGGCCCCAGCACCCGTTCCAGCGAGGGGTGGATCTGGGTCAGCAGGCCGTGCAGCCGGTTCGCAACCCTGGTGGCCTCGCCTGCGAGGTCGTCGTCGAACCCGACGATCATCTCCAGCTCGGCGGTCGTCTCGTCCTCGCCGTCGATCGCCCGCAGCGTGTGAGGCATCGCGCGGGCCGCGTCGGCGATGATGAACGCGTCCCTCGCGTCCGTCTTGGCCTCGCCCGGGTAGAGATCGGCGATCCGCCGCATCGTCAGGCCAGGCAGGTAGGCAACCTCGCATCCCATGTCCCGTGCCACGGCCAGGGGCAGGGCGCCGATCGAGGCCGGCTGGTCGACCACGAACAGCACCGTTCCGTGCTTGGCCTTCAGCTTGGCGAACAGTTCACGGAGCTTGGGTTCGGTGTTGGGCAGCCGCTTGTCGAACGCCTTCTTCCCGGCCGGGGGGACGGCGGTGGCGTGGTGTTCGCCCTTGCCTACATCCAGGCCGAGGAAGACGTCGATGCTGCTGGTGTCGATCACGTGCAGGCCCCTCCATCACGCTTTCGTCCGGCCTTGCCAGGGCACCGAGCTGCCACATCCACGTTACGGAGAGCTCTTCCGGCCCAGGTGAAGCCGGTGCTCAAGCCCCTCATCAGCGGTCCGTCGATGCCTCCGGGACCGGTGACACCACCCCCCGGATCATGAACAACAAGGGGGGGAAGTCATGCCGGACCCGAAGGCCGGTAGCCCCATTGCGGAGCCACGAAGAAGGTAACGGGGGGGGGGCAGGGACGATCGTGGAGTCGCCCCCGACGACCCAGCCGAGGTCGCCTTCGGCATCGGCCTGCGCGAGGAGGCCGATGAAGACCTCCCCAAGTCCGTCGGGGGCCGAGTCCCGAAGCCGATTGGGTGCGCCCTTCCACGATCCGAAGCGCTCGGGCAGTCCGACCTTTCGGGCGTTTGCTATGGCGACATCAGTCGAGAGGTGGGGCTGCGTCTACAGCCAGTCGCGCTTCTTGAAGATCACGTACAGGCTGACGCAGACGACCGCCATCAGCAGGATCGCGAAGGGGTAGCCGCCGGCCCACTTCAGCTCCGGCATGTCCTCGAAGTTCATGCCGTAGATGGTGCCGACCAGGGTGGGGGCGAAGAGGATGGCGGCCCAGGAGGAGATCTTCTTGATCTCCTCGTTCTGTTCGAAGCCCGCCTCGGCGAGGGCGCGCATCTCGGCGTTCTGTTGTTGGGAGACCAGGGTGGCGTT
The DNA here is from genome assembly GCF_043201215.1 of Streptomyces sp. NPDC048331. Lineage (NCBI taxonomy): Bacteria > Bacillati > Actinomycetota > Actinomycetes > Kitasatosporales > Streptomycetaceae > Streptomyces > Streptomyces sp. NPDC048331. Next base: position 149,160 of record NZ_JBICYT010000018.1, read on the forward strand.
GACCGTCAGGATCTCCGTGAGGGCCTGGCGGAAGCCGTCGACGCGTTCGCTGGTGTGCGTCACGTGGTCCGCCACGTCGCGGAGGTAGCGCTGGAGTTCCTCGTCCGTGCCGTACTTCGCGAAGCCCGCCATCAGGCCGTGGAGCATGCCCACCAGGGGGCGGGTGGCGCGTTGGAACTCGACCATCTCGCGGGAGAGTTCGTAGATGCGGCGGGAGACCGCCGGGTCGCCGCGGAAGACCTCCGTCTCGATCTCGTCGATGTCGGTCTGGACGCCCTCGACGACCGGGGCGTAGCCGTCGACCACCGCGTCGAGGATGGCGTACAGGGCCGCCTCCGGTCCCAGGGACAGGAGTTCGGGGTTGCCCTCCATCCGGCGGCGGACCGCGGAGAGGTCCGGGGCGCCGCCGTGGCGGACCGTGATCAGGAAGTCCGGGCCGACGAAGATGTGCAGCTCGGCGAAATCGACCTCCTCCTGGGCGTCGAGGTAGCGGGCGGCGCGCAGGACGACGAAGAGGGTGTCGCCGTAGCGTTCCAGCTTGGGGCGCTGGTGGGCCTCCAGGGCGTCCTCGACGGCGAGTTCGTGGAGATTGAACTCGGCGGCCAAGGAGTGGAGTTCGGGCTGCGTCGGGCGGTGCAGGCCGATCCAGGCCATCCCGTCGGGCTCCTCGCGCAGCCGCCGGAAGGTGTCGGCGAGGGTGGCGGGGGAGGCGATCCGGCGGCCGTCGCGGTAGACGGCCGAGTCGATCACGCTGCGGTGGTTCGGGGGAGCGGGGGCCGCCGGCGCCGGCCGCGGGCCGGCCGGCGGTCCCGCCGCCGGGGTGGCGGCGGTCGGGTCGGTGGGGCGCCGCCGACCGGCGCGCTTCGCGGCGGACGGCGAGGGGCGGCGGTCTGGACGCTCCGACATCGCAGGTCAGCTCCCGGTCGAATGAACGTTTACGGGCAAGGGGCAGGATATAGGGCAGAAAGGGGCGGCCGGTGTCGGGCAGGGGAGTTTTCGGCCCGCTCAGGAGGGAGGTTGCGGACCGAAACTGTCCGCAACGGGCATTAGTTTGCTGCCATGGCTTCCAGGACGACACACCCCGTACTCGGCACCCGCGCTCTGAACCGTGCCACGCTCGCCCGCCAGTCGCTGCTGAGCCGCGCCGAGATGTCCGCGGCCGATGCCGTCGCGCACCTCCTCGGGCTGCAGGCGCAGAACGTGAAGCCGCCCTACTTCCAGCTGCACGCCCGACTCGCCGGCTTCCGGCCCGCCGAGCTGGCCGGGCTCATGGAATCCCGCCAGGTCGTCCGCATGGTCACCATGCGCTCGACGATCCACACGCACACCGCCCACGACGCCCTGACCTTGCGCCCCCTTGTCCAGCCCGCCCGCGACCGCGAGGTCACCTACTTCCGCAAAGGGCTCACGGGAGTGGATCTGGACCGGCTCGCGCGGCGCGCCCGTGACTTCGTCGAGAGCGAGCCGCGCACCATGGGCGAGATCCGCGAGGAACTGCTCCAGGAATGGCCCGACGCCGACCCGCAGTCGCTGTCCGTCGCCGCCCGCTGTCGGCTGCCGCTCGTCCAGGTCACCCCTCGGGGGGTATGGGGGCGTAGCGGCCAGGTCCGCCTCACCACCGTCGAGAGCTGGCTCGGGAAGCCCGCCGGCGCCGCTCAGCCCGTGGACGAGGTCGTGCTGCGCTACCTCGCCGCCTTCGGGCCCGCCTCCGTCAAGGACATGCAGACCTGGGCCGGACTGACCCGGCTGCGCGAGGCCTTCGAACGGCTCCGCCCTGACCTCCTCGTCTTCCAGGACGAGAACGGCGTGGAGCTCTTCGACCTCCCCGACGCCCCCCGCCCCGACGCGGACACCCCGGCTCCGCCCCGCTTCCTCCCGGAGTTCGACAACCTCCTGCTCTCGCACGCCGACCGCACCCGCGTGGTCGCCCTGGAGATCAAGGGGCGCACATGGACGGGGAACCAGGCCCACCGCACCCTGCTCGTGGACGGGTTCCTCGCCGGCCTGTGGAAGCTGGAGGGGAGGGAACTCACCGTCGAGCTGTTCGGCCCGGTCCCGAAGGCGGCACGGAAGGAGATCGTCGCCGAAGGGGAGCTGATGGTGGAAGGGATGACGGAAGGGGCGGCGGACGGGACAGCGGAAGGAGCGGTGGAAGAGGCGGTGGAAGGGGCGGTGCACGGGGGCGGTGGTGCGGTCGTACGCTTCGGGGAGATCAACCCCTGACGGGGGCCCCGGGAGGGTTCCGGCCGGTCCCGAGCCGTCAACTCGCGGCTGACGCCGCACTGGTGGTCCGTACACCGAAGGCGGCACGATGCCCGTCATGACGACCGAGAGCACGCAGGACGACGCCACCGCCCGATTCTTGGCCGCACGGGACTTCCTCCTGGAGCGCCGCGGCGACTACGAGGCCGCCCACACCGGATTCACCTGGCCCCGCCCCCACCACTTCAACTGGGCCCTGGACTGGTTCGATCGCATCGCCGACGGGAACGACGCCGACGCCCTGCGCATCGTCGAGGAGGACGGCACCAGCCGGAGCCTCACCTTCGCGGAGCTCGCCGAAAGGTCGGGCGCCGCCGCCAACTGGCTCCGCGGGCAGGGCGTCGCGCCCGGCGACCGGATCCTGGTCATGCTCGGCAACCAGCGCGAGCTGTGGGAGGTGATGCTCGGCGCGATGAAACTGCGGGCCGTGGTCATCCCCGCCACCCCGCTGCTCGGCCCGGCCGACCTGTGCGACCGGGTCGAACGCGGCCAGGTGCGCCATGTCGTCGTACGCGCCGAGGACACGGCCAAGTTCGACGAGGTGCCCGGCGACTACACCCGGATCGCCGCCGGGGAGCAGGTCCCGGACGGCTGGCTGCGACTGGCGGACACGGCAGCCGCCGACGGCGATTTCACGCCGGACGGCGATACCCTCGCCGCCGACCCGCTGATGCTGTACTTCACCTCCGGCACCACCGACCGCCCCAAGCTCGTGGAGCACACGCACGCCTCGTACCCCATCGGGCACCTCTCCACCATGTACTGGCTCGGGCTGCGCCCCGGCGACGTGCACCTCAACATCGCCTCGCCCGGCTGGGCCAAGCACGCCTGGTCCAACCTCTTCGCCCCGTGGAACGCCGGGGCGACCGTCTTCGTCCACAACTACACCCGCTTCGACCCCGAGCGGCTGATGGCCGAGATGGACCGGCACGGCGTGACCACCTTCTGCGCCCCGCCCACCGTGTGGCGGATGCTGATCCAGTCCGACCTCACCCAGCTGGCCCGGCCTCCGCGTGAGGCCGTGGCCGCCGGGGAACCGCTCAATCCGGAGGTCATCGAGCGGGTCCGCGCGGCCTGGGGCGTCACCATCCGTGACGGTTTCGGCCAGACCGAGACCACCCTCCAGGTCGGGAACTTCCCCGGCGTGCCCGTCAAGCCCGGCTCCATGGGCCGCCCCGCGCCCGGCTACGAGATCGTCCTGCTGGACCCGGTCACCGGCAAGGAGTCCGCGGACGAGGGGGAGCTCTGCGTGGACCTGCGCACCCGGCCCGCCGGGGTGATGACCGGCTACCGGGACGACCCCGAGCGCACCGCCGAGGCCATGGCCGACGGGCTCTACCGCACCGGTGACATCGCCGCCCGGGACGCCGACGGGTACCTCACCTACGTCGGGCGCTCCGACGACGTGTTCAAGGCCTCGGACTACAAGATCAGCCCCTTCGAGCTGGAGAGCGCCCTGCTGGAGCACGAGGCGGTGGCCGAGGCCGCCGTCGTCCCGGCCCCGGACGCGCTGCGGCTGGCGGTCCCGAAGGCGTACATCACCCTCGCGGGCGGCTGGGAGCCCGGCCCGGAGACGGCCCGGATGCTGTTCGAGCACTCCCGCGCGGTGCTGTCCCCGTACAAGCGGATCCGCCGCATCGAGTTCGCCGAGCTGCCGAAGACCGTGTCCGGCAAGATCCGCCGGGTGGAGTTGCGGGAGCTCACGGCCGCCGGGTCGGCCGGGGAGTACCACGAGTCCGACCTGGACTGAGCACCGAGCGGATCGGCCAGGCCCTCCGGGCCGCTGCGGCCCGTAGGTGGCTCGCAGCGGCCCGAGGGAGTACCCCCAGGAATCCCTACGGAGTGTTACGCGGGCAGGTTCGCCTCGATCGCCGCGATGACCTCGGGGGCCTCGGGCTCGGTGCGCGGGCGGAAGCGCGCCACGACCTCGCCGGCGGGGGAGATCAGGAACTTCTCGAAGTTCCACTGGATGTCCCCGGCCGCGCCGTCCGCGTCCGGGGTCTTCACCAGCTCCTGGTAGAGCGGGTGCCGGTGCTCGCCGTTGACCTCGGACTTCTCCAGCATCGGGAAGGTGACACCGAAACCGGCCGCGCAGAAGGTCTGGATGTCCTCGGCGCTGCCGGGCTCCTGCTCGCCGAACTGGTTGCAGGGCACGCCGATGACCGTGAAGCCCTTCGCCTCGTACGCGAACTGCAGGCGGGCCAGGCCCGAGTACTGCGGGGTGAGCCCGCACTGCGAGGCGGTGTTCACCAGGAGGATCGCCTTGCCCTTGTGGGCGGCCAGGCTGGTGGGCTCGTCGGACAGGGTGGTCAGCGGGATGTCGTACAGGCTCATCGGGCTCTCCTGGGCAGGAAGTAGGCAATGGCTACGAGCTTAGGGGGTAGCTCGCCGAACCTGCCGGGACCTGCCGGGACCTGCCGGTGCCCGCCGGGACCGTCGGGTGCCCGCCGGGACCGTCGGGTGCCTGCCGGGTCCTCCCGCTCCTGGACGGCCTACACGTCCGGGCCCACCAACGCGTCCGCCGGGTCGTTGACCGCCTGCGGCATGCCCGTCAGGTCCATGACGAAGAGCGGTATCCCGAGATCGTCCGCGCGGGCCCGGGCGTCCTCCGTGTAACCCGCGAGCGCGAAGTAGACGCTGGTCGCGGAGGCCGTGAGCCCGTTCAGCCAGACGCACTCCACCGCCCGCAGCCCGGCCGGCGCCGTGGTCGGGTCCACCTGGGCCACCAGGCCCGGAGCCCGCAGGTCCACGGTCGCCGCGGGGATCGGCCGTCCGTCGGGCTGCTGCACGTCCCGGAAGCCGAGCCAGCGCAGGTACAGCGCGGCCGTGGCCACCGCGTCGCGGGCCGTACGAATGGTCACCGGCCGGAAGGCGGGGCGCGGCACGGGCGGGGCCGGCGGCGGCGGAATGTGCGCCGGGTGCCCGTCGGCGGCTGCGCCCGTGGCTCCACCGGCTCCGCCCCTGCGCCCGCCCACCGAGCCGGACCCGGACCCGGACCCGGACCCTGACCCGCCCACCGACCCGGACCCGGCCCCGGTGCTGTCCGGGTCGGGCCGGGCGGTCACCGGGGACGAGCCGGCCGGACCCGCGGGGGATGCCGTCCCCTCCAGCGGGTGCACCGGGATCAGGACCACCGTGCCGCACGCACCGCAGCCCAGCTCGGGGTGCGGCCACTCGCTCTCCCGCCCGCAGGTCGTGCAGCGCACCGTCACCCAGGTGTCGGACCACGTCCGGTGGGTCAGCGGAACCGGCGGCGCCGCCAGGTCCAGCGGCGGATGGACCGGGCTTCCGCAGGCGCAGGGGAAGACCGGGGCGGTGTAGCCGTTCTCGCGCAGGCACGCCGGGCAGCGCACCGGTACCGCTTCCGCCATGAGACCTGGACCCCCTCGTCGCTGTGCGTAGGTCCATGCTCCACCACCGGCGACCGCCGGGGGGCGTTGCACGCCTTTTCCGGGGGATTCCCGTCGGCGGATCAGTGATTTGTACAAGTCGGCGACCGACTTGCGGCTTTTCGTGGCTTCCGAGGTCCCCCACCGCCTTGACGTCGCAGGAGTCGCCGCTTAGCTTGTTCCGTATAGCAGAACAAAAATTCCGGATTACGGAAAAGCCTGACCGCCAGACCCGCAGGAGAACTCGATGCCTCGTATGACAGCCGCCGCCGCTGCAGTGGAGATCCTCAAGATCGAGGGTGTCGAACAAGCGTTCGGCGTCCCCGGCGCTGCGATCAACCCGTTCTACCGAGAGCTCAAGAACGTGGGCGGCATCGCGCACACCCTCGCCCGCCACGTCGAGGGCGCTTCGCACATGGCGGAGGGCTACACCCGTGCCAAGGCGGGCAACATCGGCGTCTGCATCGGTACGTCGGGCCCGGCCGGCACCGACATGATCACCGGCCTGTACTCGGCGATCGCGGACTCGATCCCGATCCTGTGCATCACCGGTCAGGCCCCGGTCTCGAAGCTCCACAAGGAGGACTTCCAGGCCGTCGACATCGCCTCGATCGCCAAGCCGGTCACCAAGAAGGCCACGACCGTCCTGGAGGCCGCGCAGGTCCCGGGCGTGTTCCAGGAGGCCTTCCACCTGATGCGCTCCGGCCGTCCGGGCCCGGTCCTGATCGACCTCCCGATCGACGTCCAGCTGACCGAGATCGAGTTCGACCCGGAGACCTACTCCCCGCTGCCGGTCTACAAGCCGCAGGCCACCCGCGCCCAGGCCGCCAAGGCCCTGCAGTTCCTGCTGGAGTCCGAGCGTCCGCTGATCGTCGCCGGTGGCGGCATCATCAACGCCGACGCCTCCGACCTGCTGGTCGAGTTCGCCGAGCTGGTCAACGTCCCCGTCATCTCCACCCTGATGGGCTGGGGGACCATCCCGGACGACCACGAGCTGGCCGCCGGCATGGTCGGTGTGCAGACCGCGCACCGCTACGGCAACGCCACGTTCCTGGAGTCGGACTTCGTCTTCGGTATCGGCAACCGCTGGGCCAACCGTCACACCGGTTACAACCTGGACGCCTACACCAAGGGTCGCAAGTTCGTCCACGTCGACATCGAGCCCACCCAGCTCGGCAAGATCTTCGCCCCGGACTTCGGCATCGCCTCCGACGCCAAGGCCGCGCTGGAACTCTTCATCGAGATCGCCAAGGAGCTCAAGGCCGAGGGCAAGCTGCCGGACTTCTCCGCCTGGACCGCCTCGGCGCAGGACCGCAAGGCGACCCTGCAGCGCCGTACGCACTTCGACAACATCCCCCTGAAGCCGCAGCGCGTCTACGAGGAGATGAACAAGGCGTTCGGCCCGGAGACCCGCTACGTCACCACCATCGGCCTCTCCCAGATCGCGGCGGCGCAGTTCCTGCACGTCTACCGCCCGCGCAACTGGATCAACTGCGGTCAGGCCGGCCCCCTCGGCTGGACCATCCCGGCCGCCATCGGTGCCGCCACCGCGGAGCCGGAGACCCCGATCGTCGCGCTGTCCGGCGACTACGACTTCCAGTTCATGATCGAGGAGCTGGCGGTCGCCGCCCAGCACAAGGTCCCCTACGTCCACGTCCTCGTGAACAACGCCTACCTGGGTCTGATCCGTCAGGCGCAGGGCGGCCTGGGCATCAACTTCGAGGTCAACCTCGAGTTCGAGAACATCAACACCCCCGAGCTGGGTGTCTACGGTGTCGACCACGTCAAGGTCGCCGAGGGCCTGGGCGTCAAGGCCATCCGCGTCACCGACCCGGACAAGCTGGGCGAGGCCTTCGAGGAGGCCAAGAAGCTGGCCCAGGAGTTCCAGGTCCCGGTCGTCGTCGAGGCCATCCTGGAGCGCATCACCAACATCGCGATGAGCAAGACGGTCGACATGAGCGACGTCACCGAGTTCGAAGAGCTCGCGACGGAGCCGGGCCACGCCCCGACCGCGATCAAGGCCCTGCAGGTCTGATCCGCGACAGCGCGGAACGACGGCCCCCGTCCCTCCTGCCGGAGGGGCGGGGGCCGTTCGGGTCGTCCCTACGGGGCCTACGGGGCCCTCAGGGCGCCTGCGGGAACCGGACGGGGACGGCGAGTACCGCCGCGGTGCCCTCCGCCGCGGCGACGACGAACTCCACCGAGGCGTCCGTCCGCGGCCGCCCGCCTCCGCCCGCGGGCAGCAGCCCGCTGACCTCGTAGGCCGTCGCGAAGGGCGTCTGTCGCAGCTCGTCGGAGGTGAGGAGAACGTCGCCGCCGTCGAGGAGTCCGCCGGCGATGTCCTCGGCGACCTCGGCGACCAGGCCCGCGTGGACCACGGCCGGGTCCGGCACGTACAGGTAGCGGCCCAGGGGGCGCACGGACGGCTCGGGCAGGTCGCGTGCGGTCAGCGAGACGCCGGCGGGCAGCAGGGTGGCCTTGCGTACGCTGACCGCCACCTCCTCTCCCCACGGCCCGAAGCCGAACCACAGGACGAGTTCCTGGACGACCCCCTCGTAGGAGATCCACTCGACCTCGTCGGGCCGGCGCGGAGCGGTCGGGACGTCGGCCAGGACATCGGCCAGGACGTCGGTCGGGACGTCGGGCGCGAGCCGGATCCACCCGAGGCCGGTCGTGCGTACCCGCTCCAGGGCCCAGGAGAGGGGCGGATCGTACGACTCGGGGTCGTGCGTCCCGTCAGCCGCGGGACGCCGTACCAGGTCGATGAAGACGGCCTCGCCCTGGCTGTCGAAGGCGGTGAGGTCCTCGGCCGTGGGGAAGAGCATCGGGGTGTCCAACGCCGGCGCGTTGGCGGCGGCCATCTCGACCGTCAGCGGGTCGGGGTCGACGCCCATGGTGTGGTGCGACCAGCCGAGCACGAGGGCGTCGACGCCGCTGCCCAGGCACATCGTGTCGATCAACACCACGCCTATCTCGTGCAGGACGCGGTGCAGTTTGTACTCGGACACGGCCAGGTGGGAGGAGAGTTCGACGATGTCCGGGGTGAGGTACATGCACGCGGAGTGCTCACCGAACTTCGCGGCCGCCAGACCTCGCAGCCGCACCTGCTCCTCGGCCGCCGCGACCAACGCGGGACCGCTCTGCCACAGGGCGGCCGTCGCCGCGGCACGCGATCCTCGTTCCCCGCCGGTTTCCCCGAGGGCCGCCAACAGGCTCTGCCCTTCGTCCGACAGCAGGGCGCGGAACAGCTGAAGATCCATTGGGTCAGTCAACCAGGCCCCCACCCGCACCGGAGAGCCGGCCCGGCCCGGGGCGTCCGTTCGGGTCCCCGCCGCGTGCGTCGGCCGCCGATCACCGGGGTGGGGCGGCCCGGCCCAGCACACTGGCCGGGCCCCCGCAGCCGCTGCGGGGCCGACGGAGAGCGAGGTGGCCGGGTGACGCGGGCTTCGGTGGGCGGACAAGGCGGAGAAGGTGGCGGCAGCGCCGGCGCCGGCAGCGGCGGGGGAGGCGCGAACGGCTCGGACGTCGAACTCGGTGGCTACCGGCAGGAGCTGAAGCGCACCCTGGGCTCCTTCCAGGTGTTCGCGATCTCCTTCGCCTTCATCTCGGTGGCCGTCGGCGTCTTCGCCACCTACGACGAAGTGCTGCGCAGCTCCGGGCCGGTGGGCATCTGGCTCTGGCCGATCGCCGCCGTGGGGCAGACCCTGGTGGCGCTGGTGGTCGCCCAGTTCGCGGCCCGCATCCCGCTCAGCGGGTCCTCGTACCAATGGGCTTCCCGGTTGGCCGGCCCGCGGATCGGCTGGTGGTTCGGCTGGCTGACCTTCTGTTACCTCGCGATCGCCGTCGTGGCCATCGACAACGCGCTCGCGAGCCAGGCGTTCATGCCGCTGGTCGGCATCGCGCCGGACGAGGGCACCGCACGCGTGATCACCCTGGTGGTGCTGCTCGTCCAGGCCGTTCTCGCCATCGCCTCGACGCGCCTGGTCGGCTGGATCAACTCGGCCGCGGTGGGGCTCGAAGTGGTGCTCGTCGTCGTGGTGGCGATCGCCCTCGCCATCGCCGTGGCGGTCACGGGCGGCGGTGAGGCGGCGAACCTCACCTCGCGGGGCGTCGCCGCCCACGCGCCCGACTACTTCGGCGTCGGGGGCGGGCTGATGCTGGCGATGATCATGGGTCTCGCCACCCTCGTGGGATTCGACTCGGCGGCGAACCTGGCCGAGGAGGCCAAGGACCCCCACCGCAGCGTGCCGCGCGCGATCGTGGGGTCGGTCGTCGCCGCCGGGATCCTCGGCATGGTCTTCCTGATCACGCTGACCCTCGCGATCGAGGACCTCCCGCGGATCAGCGCCGAGGGCTCGCCGGTGGCGGCGATCATGCGCGACCGCCTCGGCGCGGTCGCCGAGCAGGTGCTGCTCGTCGCGATCTCGTTCGCGTTCTTCGGCGCCGGCATCGTGGTGATGGTCGCCTGCTCGCGACTGGTCTACGCGATGTCCCGCGACGCCCGCTTCCCCGCGCACCGGCTGATGCGCCGCGTCGACCCCCGTACGAGCACACCGGTCCCGGCGACCCTGCTGATCCTCGCGATCGGGTGCCTGCTGATGGTCGCGCTGCCCGGCGCCGCGCTGTTGGAGCTGATCACGGCGTCGACGATCCTCCCCGCCCTCATCTACGGCGCGACGGTCGTCCTCTACTTGGCGGTGCGTGGCCGGCTCGCCCGCCGGAAGGGCGCCTTCGACCTCGGCGCCTTCGAACTGCCGGTCGCGGTCTGCGCGCTCCTGTGGACGCTGCTCGCGCTGTTCGTCCTCGTGACCCCGGGGGAGGCACGGGTCCCCGTGGTGGTCGTGGCCGGACTGCTCGTCCTGGGCGGGCTGTTCTTCCTCGGCCTGCTGGTCCTCGACCGGGAGGCACTGGACACCGAGCCGGGCGGTGACACCCGCTGGTAGGGGCTCTACGTGCCCGCGTGCGATGCTGAGCCCGGCCCGGCCCGGCCCGGCTGGATGCCTGAGGGGGAAACATGACGGAGTTCGGATTTCCGCGTGCCTGCGACGAGGTGCTCGCCGTCCGCAGCGAGCTGGCCGACCAGGTCGTCGGAGCACTGCGGAGCGCCGGACTGCCCGCCTTCCGCGAGGACGCGCCCGTCGGACGGGAGGAAGGGCCGGAGGTCGGCCCGGGGGCGGTGGTCATGGTCGATGCCGACGCCGAGACGGGGTCGGCAGCCGTCTCCGTGGGCTGGAGGTGCGGCCCCGGCGTGGTCCAGGCAGCCCTGGACGGCCTCGCCGCGGGAAGACCCCGTGACGCGCCGGTCGTCGCCCGCCCCGGAACGATCGCTCTCCGGACGCAGGGTGAGCTGATCCGGCTCCTGCTGTCGGCGGGGTTCCTCGCGACTGTGGAGAACGACCTCATGAATCCGGACCACGTCCTGGTGTTCGGCCGGATGTCCGACCTGCCGCCCGCGCTGCGGCCCACGTTCGTCCCACCGGGAAGCCGGTAGCGGGGGGCCGACATGACAAAGCGCCGAGTCACGGGACCGTCCGTGACTCGGCGCTCTGGTTGTTACCGCCCGACGGTGCGAGGCTGGCGCGACAGGACGTTCGCACCGCCGGGCGGGGTGTGTGGGGAGGTGGGTCCTCCGCGTGCGGGGGGCTCTGTGCGAAGCCCCTGTACGAAGAGGACGGGGATTGGCTGGGACCGTGGCGGCGGGCGACGAGAACTCCGGCGTCGTCTCCCTCAGGTCAAGAGACGGGCCTCGGAACCCATTACCACCGCACTGGCTCGCTCGCTCGCCACGGTCCTCGTCCTGCCCTCACCGTGTACCACCCCTCATCCGGGTCCACGGGTCGGGCTGAGCACCCGGGGCCTGACCTCCCGTCAGGCCCCCGGTACATCTGGGTGGCTCAGGCGTCGCGCAGGGCGCGGACGGCCTCCTCGACGCGCTTGCCGTAGTCGGCGTCGGCGGCGTGGAAGTGAGCCAGGTTCTTCTCGATGACGTCTTCGAGGGTGACCTGGGAGAGGCCGCCGGCGATGTTCGCCACCAGACGCTGCTTCTCGGCCTCCGACATCAGGCGGTAGAGCTCACCGGCCTGGAAGAAGTCGTCGTCCTTGGTGTGGGCCGGGGCCTCGTGGGTGCCCGTGTAGCCGGAGACGGCCTTCGGGGCGCCCAGCGCCAGACCGGTCTCGGCCGGACCCTGGTACGAGTTGGGCTCGTAGTTCTTGTCGTGGCGCGAGCCGTTGCGCAGCGCCATGACACCGTCGCGACCGTAGTTGTCGGCGGTCGTCGCCTTCGGGGCGTTGACCGGCAGCAGGGTGTGGTTCACACCGAGGCGGTAGCGCTGGGCGTCGGCGTACGCGAACAGGCGGCCCTGGAGCATCTTGTCCGGCGAGGCGGTGATGCCCGGGACGAAGTTGTTCGGGGAGAAGGCGGACTGCTCGACCTCGGCGAAGACGTTGTCCGGGTTGCGGTCGAGGACCAGACGGCCCACGCGCTGCAGCGGGTAGTCGCTGTGCGGCCACACCTTGGTGAGGTCGAACGGGTTGAAGCGGTAGTCCGCGGCCTCGGCGGCGGGCATGATCTGCACGTAAAGGGTCCACGAGGGGTTCACACCGCGCTCGATGGCCTGCAGCAGGTCGGTCTGGTGCGAGTTCGCGTCCTTGCCGACGAGCTCGGCGGCCTGCTCGCCCGAGAGGCTGCGGATGCCCTGGTTCGTCTTGAAGTGGTACTTGACGAAGAAGGCCTCGCCCTGCTCGTTCGTCCACTGGTACGTGTGGGAGCCGTAGCCGTTCATGTGACGGTACGACGCCGGGATGCCGCGGTCACCCATGAGCCAGGTGATCTGGTGCGTCGCCTCGGGGGCGTGCGCCCAGAAGTCCCAGACGTTGTCCGGCTCCTGCTTGCCCGTGAACGGGTCGCGCTTCTGGGAGTGGATGAAGTCGGGGAACTTGATCGGGTCCTTGATGAAGAACACCGGGGTGTTGTTGCCGACGAGGTCGTAGTTACCCTCTTCGGTGTAGAACTTGAGCGCGAAGCCGCGCGGGTCGCGGACCGCGTCCGCGCCGCCGAGCGAGTCGGCGACGGTGGAGAACCGCAGGAAGGTCTGGGTCTTCTTGCCGACCGTGTTCAGGAAGGCGGCGCTGGTGTACGCGGTGACGTCGTCGGTCACCTCGAAGTAGCCGTACGCGGCCGAGCCGCGGGCGTGCACCACACGCTCCGGGATGCGCTCACGGTTGAAGCGGGCGAGCTTCTCCAGGAGCTGCTGGTCCTGGACCAGGAGCGGGCCACCGACGCCGGCGGTGGCGGAGTTCTGATTGTCGGCGACCGGGGCGCCGGACTCGGTCGTCAGCGTGCGCTTCGACATGGTGACCTTCCGTACGGGGTAACTGCTGACGGAAAGCGTCTTCCGTCATGCGGAACAGCCTAATTTCGGCACGAACTAAACGTCAACAGTTTGTTGAACGAAGTTGAAAGGTGAGTGGTGATCCGGACGGCGCCGGCACTTGGGCGCGACAGGACAGGTGTCAGCACCGGCGCCATCCGGAAACTCAGGTCCCCTTCGAGAGGGGAGGTGCTCAGATCTGAGCGCCGGAGAGGCGCTCGACCGCACGGAGCAGGGCGGAGTGGTCCAGGCCGCCGTCACCCTGGGCGCGCAGCGAGGCGACCAGCTGGGCGACGACCGCGCCGACCGGAAGGGCCGCACCGACGTTGCGGGCGGCGTCGGTGACGATGCCCATGTCCTTGTGGTGCAGGTCGATCCGGAAACCGGGCTTGAAGTCGCGGTTCAGGAAGTTGTCCTTCTTGCGGGTCAGGACCGTGGAGCCGGCCAGACCGCCGTTGAGGACGTCCAGGGCGGCGGTGAGGTTCACGCCCGACTTCTCGAGGAAGACGACGGCCTCGGCGCACGCCTGGATGTTCACCGCGACGATGAGCTGGTTGGCGGCCTTCACCGTCTGACCGGAGCCGTGCGGACCGCACAGGACGATGACCTTGCCGAGGGCCTCGAGGACCGGCAGGGCCTCGTCGAAGTCGGCCTGCTCGCCACCCACCATGATCGACAGGACGGCCTCGATGGCGCCGGCCTCGCCGCCGGACACCGGGGCGTCGATGACGCGGATGCCCTTGGCGGCGGCGTTCTTCGCGAGGTCGATCGAGGTCTGCGGGGTGATCGACGACATGTCGATGATCAGCGCACCGGACTTCGCGTTCTCCAGGATGCCGTTCTCACCGTAGGAGATGGCCTCGACCTGCGGGGAGGCGGGCACCATCGTGATGATGACGTCGGCGTCCGCCACGGCCTCGGCGATCGAGCCGGCCGCGGAGCCGCCGGCGGCGGCCAGACGGTCCAGCTTGTCCTGCTCCAGGGTGAAGCCGGTGACCGAGTAGCCGGCCTTCAGGAGGTTCTCGGCCATGGGGGAGCCCATGATTCCGAGACCGATCCAGGCAATCTTGGGGAGGTTGCTCATGATGAGGGTCCTTCTCTTAATGCTTTGTACGAAAAGCTCGTGAAGTGCCTGGCGGATCGCCCGGACTTTGTCCGTCTACTTCGCGGCGCGGGCCTCGGCCGGCAGCCATGCGAAGGAGGCGGCAGCGTCGGCGGCCTTGTACTCCAGGCCTACGTAGCCCGCGTATCCGGCCTTCTTCAGCTGGTCGAGCAGCTCCTCGAGGGGCAGCTCGCCGGTGCCGGGGGCACCGCGTCCGGGCTTGTCCGCGATCTGGACGTGCCCGGTCTTGGCGGCGTACTTTTCGATGACCTCGGAGAGGTCCTCATCGTTCATCGCCAGGTGGTACAGGTCGAGCAGGAACTTGGCGTTGCCGAGGCCGGTGGCCTCGTTCACCTTGTCCACGACCTCGATGCCGGCCGGCGCGCTCACCAGGGGGTAGAGCGGCGACTCGGGCTTGTTGAGGGTCTCGATCAGGAGGATCGCGCCGACCCGGTCCGCGGCCTGGGCCGCCACGACCAGGTTCTTCAGGGCGAGCTCGTCCTGGACGGACGGCTCCACGCCTTCGACGCGGTTGCCGTAGAGGGCGTTCAGCGCCTTGCAGCCCACCGAGGCGGCGAAGTCCGCGGCCACGTTGATGTTGGCGTTGAAGCGCTCCGACTCCTCACCGGGTACCGAGACCGCGCCGCGGTCCGGGCCCGGCAGTTGGCCGGCGTAGAAGTTCAGGCCCACCAGCTGGGTGCCGGCGTCCTCAAGAGCCTTCTTGAGGGCGTCGAGCTCCGACTGTGCGGGGGTGGGGGTCTCGATCCAGGGCCACCACAGCTCGACCGCCGTGAAGCCCGCTGCGGCGGCAGCCGCGGGACGCTCCAAGAGCGGGAGTTCCGTGAAGAGGATCGACAGGTTCACATCGAAGCGCTGGTCCGTGTATCCCATGAGGGGTGTGCGCTCCTTCCGTATTGCGGAAGTTATTTTCTGTCTGATGGAAGATTGCATGGGGTTCCGCGTGGATGTCAAGTGCGGACTCCCGGAAAATCGTGACCGCGGGGTAGCTTGACGGCGTGCGATTGAGAGTGGAGTTCACGACCGAGCCCTTCGATCTGGAAGAGGCTCCTGCCCATGCCGTGGCGGCCCGCGAGGTCATCCAGAAGGCCCAGCTGGACGCGGTGGACGTCGGTCCGTTCGGCAATACCGCCGAGGGTGAGGCCGACCGGGTGCTGGCCGCGGTGGGGGCGCTGCTGCGCGACTCCCTGGAGGCCGGCGCCACGCGTGTCTCGCTCCAGGTCAATGTGATCGGGGAGGAGGTGTCATGACCGAGCCCCGCGACCATCCCTTCGTCACCGCGGTCAAGCCGCTGGTGGACGCCATGGGCGGCGAGCTGATGGATCCGGCCCTGGCGCAGCCCGACGACGTCGTGCTCGCCTGGGAGGGGCAGGACCTGCTGGCCGTGCGCCTGCCGCAACTCTCGGACTCGCTGGATCACATCCTGGCGGCCCTGGAGCGCCGGTACGGCGTACCGTTGGCCCAGCTGGACCGGAAGTCCAAGCAGGACGTCGTGCGGATACTGGAGGCGCGGGGCGCCTTCTCCGTGCGGCATGGCGTGGAAACGGTCGCGGGCGCCCTGGGCGTCAGCCGCTTCACCGTCTACAACTACCTGAACCGGGATGCGAACGCCCCGAAGGGCACCGGTAAGAGCAGCCAGGAGTGAACATATCCTGACTCACGGTGACGAGCCGCCGCCCAATTCACCCGGGCGGCGGCTTTTGTGTACGGGAAGTTTCAACAAAGTGTTGACGCCGTGTTGTCGAGGGCGTTAGCTATGCGCAGCCCGTCAAAGCAACAACAGGCCACGGAGGCCTACCGTGACTTCGAGTCCGACCCCGGGTCTCACCCGGTTCAACACCTTGGACGACAGCGCGGCCACGGCCGAGCTGCACGAGGTGTGCGCCAGTTCGGCGTGGGGCAGCAAGATGCTCGCCCAGCGCCCCTTCACCACCGCAGAGTCCCTGTTCGCCGCGAACGAGGCCGCCATGGCGGAGCTCACCGCGGACGACCTGGGCGAGGCGATGGGAGGCCACGCGCCGATCGGCCGGCCGAAGCCGGGAGACCCGACCTCCGCCCGCGAGCAGCGCGGCATGGCCGGTGCCTCGGAGGAGCTCAAGAGCGAGCTCCTCGAACTGAACCTGGCCTACCAGGACAAGTTCGGCCACGTCTTCCTCATCTGTGCCACCGGTGCGACCGGTGAGTTCATGCGCGACGCGGTCAAGGTCCGGATCGACAACTCGCCGGAGCAGGAGCGGGAGATCGCCCGCGGCGAGCTCGTCAAGATCAACAAGATCCGCCTCACCCGTCTCGTCGAACTCGCAGAAGGAGCGTGACCATGAGCACCGAGACCACCGCGTCGGTGTCCACGCACATCCTGGACACCAGCATCGGCAAGCCCGCCGAGGGCGTCGCCATCTCCCTGTCGGCCCGCACGGGCCTCGACGGCGAGTGGGCGGCCCTGGGCGGCTCCGCCACCGACGCGGACGGACGCTGCAAGGACCTGCCCGCCCTGCCGGAGGGCACCACACACGTGCGTCTCGACTTCGAGACCGAGACGTACTTCTCCAAGAAGCAAGCCGCCGAGGCACAGCAGGACGCCCCCCGCGTAAGGGACAGCGGTCCGTTCTTCCCCGAGGTCACCATCACCTTCGCGGTGAACCCGGGCGAGCACTACCACGTACCGCTGCTGCTCAACCCGTTCGGCTACTCCGTTTACCGAGGGAGCTAGCATGGCCACCATTCTGGGCCAGAACCAGTACGGCAAAGCAGAGAACCGCGTAGTCAAGATCACGCGGGACGGCGACACCCACCACATCAAGGACCTGAACGTCTCGGTCGCCCTCTCCGGCGACATGGACGACGTCCACTACAACGGCTCGAACGCCAACTGCCTTCCGACGGACACCACCAAGAACACGGTGTACGCGTTCGCCAAGGAGTACGGCATCGAGTCGGCCGAGCAGTTCGGCATCCACCTGGCGCGCTGGTTCGTCACCAGCCAGGAGCCGATCAAGCGGGCGCGCATCCGGATCGAGGAGTACGCCTGGGACCGGATCGCCACCTCGGACGCCAACTCCAAGTTCATCGGCTCCGACGAGGTGAACCACTCCTTCGTCCGCCAGGGCATGGAGACCCGCGTCACCCAGATCACGTACGACGGCACGAACTGGGAGGTCATCTCCGGCCTCAAGGACCTCGTCGTCATGAACTCCACGAACTCCGAGTTCTGGGGTTACGTGAAGGACAAGTACACGACGCTGAAGGAGGCCTACGACCGCATCCTGGCCACCCAGGTGTCGGCCCGCTGGCGCTTCAACTGGTCGGACGACGAGCAGCGGATGCCCAACTGGGAGAAGTCCTACGCCGAGGTCCGCAAGCACATGCTGCAGGCCTTCGCGGAGACCTACTCCCTGTCGCTGCAGCAGACCCTGTACCAGATGGGTTCGCGCATCATCAACCACCGTTCGGAGATCGACGAGGTCCGCTTCTCGCTCCCGAACAAGCACCACTTCCTCGTCGACCTGGAGCCCTTCGGCCTCAAGAACGACAACGAGGTGTACTTCGCCGCGGACCGTCCCTACGGTCTGATCGAGGCGACCGTGCTCCGGGACGGGGTCGACGCCCGTATCCCCGTGGACATGACCAACCTCTGACGCGGCCGGCGCGTCCCGGGGCCCCGCAGTGGCCCCGGGACCGCGCGACACCCGCAAGCTTCCTGAATCGGCACCCGGACGTATCACACGGGGCGGCAGTACTGTCAGCTGTCAAGGCCCCCGGCTCCGGAACTCAAATCTCCAGGGCCTTGCCGTGCCCGTACCGCCACTGAAAGCACGAGGAAGTCCCATGGCAGCATCGGCAGCCCATGACAGCGCGGTCGAGCGCACCGTCATCGAAAACTGTGCGATCGCGACGGTCGACGCGGACGACACCGAGTACGCCTCGGGCCATGTCGTCATCGCCGGCAACAGGATCGAGTTCATCGGTGCGGGCAAGGCCCCCGAGAACCTCGACAACGTCGTTCGCCGTATCGACGGCACCGGGCACCTCGTGACCCCCGGTCTGGTCAACACGCACCACCACTTCTACCAGTGGATCACGCGCGGTCTGGCCACCGACCACAACCTCTTCAACTGGCTCGTCGCGCTGTACCCGACGTGGGCGCGCATCGACGAGCAGATGACGTACACGGCCGCGCAGGGCTCCCTCGCCGCGATGGCCAAGGGTGGTGTGACCACCGCGATGGACCACCACTACGTCTTCCCCAAGGGCTCCGGCGACCTCTCCGGCTCGATCATCCGCGCCGCGTCCGAGATGGGCGTCCGCTTCACCCTCGCCCGCGGCTCGATGGACCGCAGCGAGAAGGACGGCGGCCTGCCGCCGGACCACGCCGTGGAGACCCTCGAAGGCGCGCTCGCCGACACCGAGGCGACCGTCAAGAAGTTCCACGACGCCTCCTTCGACTCGATGACCCAGGTCGCGGTCGCCCCGTGCTCCCCCTTCTCGGTCTCCACCGAGCTGCTCAAGCAGGGCGCCGAGCTGGCCCGCCGCCTCGGTGTGCGCATGCACACGCACGGCAGCGAGACGGTCGAGGAGGAGAAGTTCTGCCACGAGCTCTTCGGCATGGGCCCCACCGACTACTTCGAGTCGACCGGCTGGCTCGGCGAGGACGTGTGGATGGCGCACAGCGTCCACATGAACGACTCCGACATCGCCGCGTTCGCCCGTACCCGGACCGGTGTCGCGCACTGCCCGTCCTCGAACGCCCGTCTGGCCGCCGGCATCGCCCGCGTCCCGGACATGCTGGCCGCCGGCGTACCGGTCGGCCTCGGCGTGGACGGCACCGCCTCCAACGAGTCCGGTGAGCTGCACACCGAGCTGCGCAACGCGCTGCTGATCAACCGCCTGAACCCGGTCCACCGCGAGCGCGCCCTGAACGCGCGCCAGGCCCTGCGCCTCGGTACCTACGGTGGCGCCCAGGTCCTCGGCCGTGCCGACAACATCGGTTCGCTGGAGGTCGGCAAGTGTGCCGACCTGGTGCTGTGGAACCTGAACACCTTCCTGCACTCCTCGATCGCCGACCCGGTCATCGCGCTGGTCTTCGGTGCGGCGGCCCCGGTCACCGCGTCGTTCGTGAACGGCAAGCAGATCGTCGAGAACAACCGACTCCTCTTCGCCGACGAGGACGCCATCGCCGTGTCCACGCGGGCAGAGGCCCAGCGCCTCGCGCGGATCTCCGCGCAGGGCTGATCCCACGGAGTCCGGCCGGGGGGGACGGCCCCCGGCCGGCGGCCGCGGACCCGAGCGGGGTCCGTGGGCAGCCGTTCCCGGGTAGCGCCTGAGGAGATCCGAAGGCGCCCCGGGAGCGGTGACTCGTTGCCATCCGCCCCGCGGCGCGCGTCTCGCGCCCTTGCCGCGGCACCTCCAGCTCACGATCCGGTCCGGCACGTGCCGGGGGTCCTGAGCCGCACCACAGCGCGGAACCGACGATCGGGCGACTCGTTTCCGCACCCCTTGGGACAAGTATTCGCACCACCACAACCGCATACAGGCTCGACTCGCACCTCTTCCGCACCACCTCCAAGACACCACGTCCCTGCCGGCGTGTTCAACCGAACGGAGGAAGCCGTGGCCCAGGCGCCCAGGTTTCGCAAAGACGCAGTCGCAGTACCGGGGGAACCGGGAGGACCGGGGGCACCAGGGGAACCGGAGCTGAAGCATCCGGTCGATGAGACCCTGCCTCCGCTGAAGATGTTCACGAGCGGCCTGCAGCACGTGGCCGCCATGTACGCGGGTGTCGTGGCCCCACCCATGATCGTCGGCCCGGCCGTCGGACTCTCCGCGACCGAGACCGCCTTCCTGATGGGCGCCTCGCTCTTCACCGCCGGCCTCGCCACCCTCCTCCAGACCCTCGGATTCTGGAAGATCGGCGCCAAACTCCCGTTCGTCAACGGCGTTTCCTTCGCCGGTGTGACCCCGATGATCGCGATCGGCAAGGGGGAGGGGGAGAACGCCCTTCCCATCATCTTCGGCGCGATCATCGTCGCCGGGGTCGTCGGCTTTTTCGCCGCCCCCTACTTCGGCAAGCTCGTCCGCTTCTTCCCACCGGTCGTGACGGGTACGGTCATCACCCTCATCGGCGTCTCGCTGCTGCCCGTCGCCTTCAACTGGTCACAGGGCGGGAACCGCACCGCCACCGACTACGGCTCCATGCGCAACATCGGCATGGCCGCCGTCACCTTGGTGATCGTCCTGCTGATGCGCAAGTTCCTGCGCGGCTTCCTCCAGCAGATATCCATCCTGCTCGGCCTGGTCGCCGGCACCCTCATCGCCCTCCCGCTGGGCATGACCAGCTTCGACGCCGTCCGGAACGCCTCGTTGGTCGGCTTCCCGACCCCCTTCCACTTCGGCGCCCCGCAGTTCCAGGTCGCGGCCGTCCTCTCGATGTGCATCGTCATGCTGGTCTGCATGACCGAGTCCACCGCCGACATCCTGGCCCTGGGCAAGATCGTCGGACGGCCGGCGGACGCCAGGACGATCGAGGGCGGCCTGCGCGCCGACACCCTCGGCAGCGCGATCAGCCCGCTGTTCAGCGGTTTCATGTGCAGCGCCTTCGCCCAGAACATCGGCCTGGTCGCCATGACCAAGGTGCGCAGCCGCTTCGTCGTCGCCGCGGGCGGCGGGATCCTGATCCTGCTGGGTCTGTGTCCGATGGCGGCTTCCGTCATCGGCGTGGTCCCGCTGCCGGTGCTCGGCGGCGCCGGCATCGTCCTCTTCGGCTCGGTCGCCGCCAGCGGCATCCAGACCCTGGCCGGGGCGGCCATGGAGAAGGGCGAGAACGCCCTGATCGTCGCCGCCGCCGTGGGCATCGGCCTGATCCCGATCGCCGCGCCGGACTTCTACCACGCCTTCCCGAAGGACCTGCTGGTCGTCCTCGACTCCGGCATCAGCACCGGGTGCGTGGTGGCGATCCTGCTGAACCTGGCCTTCAACCACCTCGGTGCCAGGAGGGACGCGGCCTCGGGGGCCGCGGCGGACCCGGTACCGGTGCACTGAGGCGCGGCCACCCGCCCGGTCCGTCCGGGCAGCACGGCGGGGGGGGGGGGGGGCCCCGGCGGGGGGGGGGGGGGCCGGCCCGGGGGGGGGGGGGGGGGGGGGGGGGGGGGGGGGGGGGGGGGGCGCGCCCCCCGGGGGGGGGGCCCCCCCCCCCCCGGGGGGGGTGGGGGGGGTAGCGGCGGCCCCGCCCGCGGCCGCCCGCCGCCTCGGAC